>DDWC01000063.1 GCA_002345475.1 Firmicutes bacterium UBA2296 | reverse complement strand
CACTTTTTGACACATACAGCCGGCATCCCGCCTCTCCCCTCCCTGACCAGGGCAATGGTACGCAGTATGCTGGAGGATCCGGAAGTCAGAGATGGAGAGCAGGGAGAGAAACTCAAGAACCTGCCGCCGATTGACACTGATCTGGACCTTATGGAGTATATCGCGGGGCTCGACGTGCGGCTCTTTGGTTTCCCCGGTGAGCACTTCAGCTACTCCAACGACAGCTACGCCCTGCTGGGAAGCATTATCGAGAGAGTGAGCGGACTGCCGTATGAGACGTACGTGGTCGAGAGCATCCTGAAACCTCTGGGTATGTCGCGCAGCCTTTTCGCCACCAAAGACATCGTCAAAATGGATAACGTAGCCACTCTCTACTCGTCGAAAAAGGTTAAGGGTAAGGACAAGGTGTACGCTTCTCCGCTGTGGATTGAGTCTCCCGCCATGAGCGCGGCGGGCTTCCTGAAGTCCACAACCAGCGACATGCTGCGCTACATGGAAATCTTTCGCACCGGAGGCACCTGCGACGGGGCCCGGGTTCTGACTCAGCAGAGCGTGGATCACATGTGTGCACCTTTCGCACAGCCTCAGCCTGGTCAGTTCTACGGTTATGGCATGATGGTGCACGGCAACTACCGCGGCGTATCATTAGTCGAGCACGGCGGGAACATCAAGGGTGTATCCGCCTGGGTATCCTGTATTAGAGAAAAAGGCATTACCGGGGTGTCTCTGACTAACCTCGTCAGCGCTCCTGCCAGTGAGCTTCTGCTCACCGCCCTGAATACAACCCTGGGCGCACCTCTGAAGAATCCTCGTTACGCCTACAAGCCATACGCCTGTTCCAAAGAATCGCTTAAGCAGTACGAAGGTCAGTTTATTTCCGGAGAAGGCGCCGCGCTTACCGTAACAGCCAAGGGTTCGGGTCTGGAAATATCGCTCGGTGAAGACAAGCTGTTCTGCGGACCTATATCCCTGGACACCTTTGCCATGGAGCGCAAGGGACAGAAACTACCGGCGCGTTTCTTGAGAAACACAGCAGGAGAGATATGGGCCTTGGCCACCGGTTTCAGAATTATTCCCAAGGCACCAAAGGCATAGCCGACTGAAATTATCAATCGCTCAGCCTGTGATCATTTGGGAGGTGTTAGACGGATAGCGGTTTTCTGCCTTGTCCACTGCCGATTGAAAACACTTATCTATAATCAGGAACAATGAAAGGGAGGTCCCGCATGCGTAAGCTATTTACTATGATGGTTATCCTGGCGTTTCTCGTCGTCTCTATCACTGGCTGTACCCCAAAGACACCCACAACACCGGTAGTTCCGGATCCCCCAGAGACCGGTCCGGAATACGGCGGCACACTCCGGCTAACCCTGGCCAACACGCCGCCCGGAGTATTCAACGGCGCCTATAACACAGCCGTCGTTGATGGCACTATTATCGGCCAAGTATACTCAACCCTGGTAAGAGTCAATGGCGTCGGTGCAATCGAGCCCTTACTGGCCACCGAGTGGTCCTACAGCGCAGATGGTTTGACCCTGACCTTTAAGCTGCGTGACGATGTCTACTTTCATGACGGAGTACAGCTCACCGCTAAAGACGTTGAGTTTACCCACAGGCTTCTGGCCCACCCGGACTATACCGGAACAAAGGGCGCCTATGTCAATTACCTGTCCGGCTATGCCGACTTTAAGGCAGGCCTGACCACAGACTTCCCTGGCATCAAAGTCATCAACGATTTTGAAATCGCTTTCACCACCGATGCGGTCAATGTGAAGCAGCTGAACGACCGTGGCATGTTAGGGATACTGCCGAAACACCTCCTGGGCGAGGTCTCAGTGGCCAATATGCTGAACCATCCGTTTAACAGCGCTCCTATCGGCTCCGGACCCTTCAAATTTAAGACCATGGCTACGGACCAGTACGTGGAACTGGAAGCTTATGAAGAGTACTTCGAAGGACGCCCCTATGTAGACTCCATCGTCTACCGCATCCGCGACGCGGAAGCAAGTCTCATCGAACTGGAACTGGGAGAACTGGACTATGTCGGCATCAATCCCGACAACCTGGAACTGGTCAACGAGTGGGATCACGTCTCGGTTAAGTTCGTCCCGGTGACCAACTTCGCTTTTGTCAGCATCAACCTTCAGGACCCCAGGTTTGACGTGCTCACCCGCCAGGCGCTGGCCCATGCCATAAACCGTCAAGGCATTGTTGACGATGTCATGTTCGGAACCACAGGCGTGATTGAGTCTCCCATCACTCCGGCCAGCTGGGCATACAATCCTAACCTGGAGCACTACGACTACAGTAAGGACATCGCCAAGAAGCTGTTTGCCGACGCCGGCTGGACTGTAGGTTCCGACGGCATCCTGACGCGAGACGGCCTGAAAATGGAAGTGGATTTTGCCGTGCCTGCGGGCGGCACCTTTGTCAGCACCGGCTCAATTATCACACAAAACCTGCAGGAAGTTGGCTTCAAGGTTAACATGCGCGTGCTGGATCTGCCGGTATGGATTCAGCAGATTCTGAGCCGTTCCAAACCCTACACCGCTGAACAGTATGACCTGGGCTTGATGCAGATTGGGCTCGGTACCGACCCCGACATGTCACTCATGTTTGACTCAAACGGCGGCTTCAACTTTGGCGGCTTCTACGATGAGGAAAACGACGCACTACTGGCTGCAGGACTGAAAGCTTTGGATCCCGAGGAGAGAAAGGCCATCTACTTCGAATGGCAAGAACTCATGAGGGACCGACTGCCGGTGATTCCCCTGTACAATACTGTTCTAATCGTCGCGCTGAACAACCGCGTAGAAGACGCCTGGAATGACGAAATCGGCCATCCATTCCCGAACCAGTTCTGGTGGATTCCCAAATCTCTACAATAAATGTTCGCCTAGCTATCTCTATGATGTCCCAGCGGGCTCCAAATGGAGCCCGCTGGGAGTCATCAGAAGGGGTCACTGAAAAAGCGGCCTTAGGGCCAACTACAGGGGTGATGATGTGCGCCAATATATAATACGCAGGATCCTCATAGCTATTCCACTTATACTGGCTATAACGGTTATCAATTACGCAGTTGGACAACTTGCCCCAGGCGACCCTCTGTCCAATTACATAGATCCGAACTTCAGTCAGGAAATGCGCGAGGCTGCCCTGGAGCAAATGGGGTATAACCGCCCAGTAGTTGTGCAGTATATGGCCTGGCTTCGAGAAGCATTGCGGGGAAACCTGGGATATTCGTCAAGGTTTACTTCGCAAAAAGTGGTAGCATTACTGGTTGAGCGAATGGGCCCAACACTAATACTAACGTTGCCCCCCTTCCTCATCGCCTTCCTCATTGCCGTACCTATTGGGGTCTATTCGGCACTGCGGCAATACTCGGCTCAGGACACCGTTTTCACCATATTTGCCTATGTCGGCATGTCAATTCCGTCGTTCTTTCTAGCTCTTGGGCTCATCTACATCTTTGCGCTGCGCCTCGGCTGGTTCCCGGTGGCGGGATTGATGACCATCGGTCCGGGGGGCGGAGGGCTGGTAGACAGATTGAGACACCTGGCCTTGCCCTGGACGGCACAGGCGGTTATGCAACTGGCAGGTCTGGCCCGACATACGCGTTCATCTATGCTGGAAGTGCTGCGACAGGACTACGTGCGAACGGCAAGATCTAAAGACTGACGGAGAAAGTCGTAATCTACAAACACGCCCTGCGCAACGCGCTCATACCTATAGTGACTATCATAGGCGGCCGAGTTGCAGTTCTCTTTGGCGGATCTATGCTTATTGAACGCGTCTTCAGTTATCCCGGATTGGGCCTGTTCGGTTATTCCGCGGTTATGAATAGAGACTATCCGGTGCTCATGGGGCTTGTCCTTATTACGGCAACTATGATTATTATCGGCAACCTCGTGGCGGACATTTCCTACGCCCTGGTTGACCCTAGAGTCCGCTTGGAGTAGGTGAAATATGACACAACGAAAGCAAGTTGCTGCAGAAATCACTAGCGCTCTGGCTGAGAGCAGTGAAATACTCACACCGGGCCGCATTGTTTGGCGTCGTTTCAGGAAAAGTAAGCTGGCTGTTTTGGGCAGCATTATTCTCCTGTTCCTTATTGTCGTCGCCTTTGCTGCTCCCCTACTTACCACCCATGACCCGAACTATATCAACATGGGACAGTTTCGAAGGGCTCCCAGTGAAAATCACCTTCTGGGCACCGACAGCCTGGGGCGTGACGTATGGGCGCGACTGGTCTATGGTAGCAGGGTTTCCCTGTCTGTGGGATTGGTATCGGTGTCGATCATATTGCTTATTGGCGTTACATTCGGCTCCATTGCCGGTTATTTTGGCGGTCTGATCGATGACGGTCTGATGAGATTTACTGAGGTCATTATGGCCTTCCCCGCCTTTTTGTTCACCCTGACCCTGATTGCCGCGCTGGATGGGCAGGGCAACATATTTCTGGTGATGCTGGTTCTAGGTATACTTGGCTGGCCAGGAGTGGCCCGCCTCGTCAGGGGTGAATTTCTCACCTTACGAGAGAGGGAATTTGTTCTGTCCGCCAAGACACTGGGCGCGAGCCACGCCAGGATTCTCTTCAAACACATTCTGCCCAATGCCATGGCACCGGTGATTGTGGTCGCGACGTTGTCCATTGCCGGATCGATACTGGCTGAAGCAGGATTAAGCTTCATCGGCATGGGCGCTGGTCCCAACACACCCAGCTGGGGCAGCATGCTATCAGAGGCAAATTCCCGACTTGTGCTGCAACGTTATCCCTGGCTATGGGTGCCGCCTGGGCTGGCAATATTGATTACCGTGCTGAGCATAAGTTTCGTGGGCGATGGCCTGCGGGACGCACTGGATCCGCGGATGAAAGAGTAGGTGAAGCGATGAATCTTCTGGAAGTAGAAAACCTGCACACTCATTTCTTCACCGAAGAAGGTGTGGTTAAGGCCGTAAACGGCCTCGACTTCAGTCTTCGCAAGGGCGAAACCCTGGGCATTCTGGGGGAGTCCGGCAGCGGCAAGAGTGTCACCTCGCTGTCCATCATGCGCCTGATACACCGCCCGGGCAAAATCGTCTCGGGATCAATCCGGCTCAACGGTGAAGACCTGCTTAAGGCCAGCGACTCTCGCATGCGGGAAGTCCGGGGCAACGAGATTTCCATGATTTTTCAGGAACCAATGACTGCTCTGAACCCCGTTTACACAATCGGCAACCAGATAAGTGAATCTTTTATGGTTCACCGTGGGCTTAACAAGCAGGAAGCTATGGAACGATCGGTGGAAATGCTGCAGACGGTGGGCATACCTGAGGCGCACAAGCGAGTGCGTGAATACCCGCACAGGCTAAGTGGAGGCATGCGGCAACGGGTGATGATTGCCATGGCTTTGTCCTGTAACCCCAAGCTATTGATCGCCGACGAGCCAACTACCGCTCTGGATGTGACGATTCAAGCTCAGATACTTGAGCTGATGATGAAGTTGAAGAGCGAGTTTGAAACAGCCATCATGCTTATTACCCATGACATGGCGGTTGTGGCCGAGACGGCCGAACGCGTGATTGTCATGTATGCCGGGCAGATTTTGGAAGAGGCCCCCGTAATTGAGCTATTCCGCAATCCCCGACACCCTTACACCATGGGCCTTCTCGGGTGTATACCGAAGCTCAACGAGGAACGGGACCGGCTTTATACCATACCCGGAGGTGTGCCAAACCTGATGGCTTTGCCGCCCGGATGCGCCTTTGCCAACCGCTGCACTCATGCCACTGACATCTGCAAAGAAAAGGAGCCCCAGCTGAGATGGTTAAATGACCAACATCGCGTTCGGTGCTGGTTGAGCGAAGGGGAGGTGTCGGAATGACCGAACTCGTCAAAGTTGAGGGATTGGTGAAGCACTTCCCCATTAAGGCAGGAATCATTTCAAGGGTTGTCGGGCAGGTTCGAGCTGTTGACGGATTAGACTTTACAGTAAGAAAAGGCGAAGTTCTGGGCCTTGTCGGCGAATCTGGCTGCGGCAAAACCACAGCGGGAAGAACAATTATGAACATATACCCACCAACTAGCGGGCGAGTCCTTTTTGAAGATGTGGATATTTCCAAACTGGAAGGACAGGCCATGAAACGGATGCGCAAAGAGATGCAGATGATTTTTCAGGATCCATACGGTTCGTTGAACCCCAGAATGCCCGTCGGTGAGCTAATAGCGGAGGGCCTGGTAGTCCATGGCATCGGCAGTTCCAGCGAAAGAGAAAAGGCCGTGCGTGAAATGGTGGAAATGGTTGGTCTCAGCCCTTACCACATCAGGCGATACCCTCACGAGTTCAGTGGCGGGCAGCGGCAAAGAATTGGCATAGCCCGGGCATTGGCTCTGCGGCCCAAGTTTGTTATCGCTGACGAACCGGTTTCCGCCCTGGACGTGTCCATTCAGTCGCAAATACTCAACCTGCTCAAAGACTTGCAGGGGGAGTTCGGCCTGACCTATTTGTTTATTGCTCACAACCTGAGTGTGGTGAAGCATATCAGCGACCGAGTAGGTGTCATGTACCTGGGCAAGCTGGTGGAGTTGACCGACAAAAAATCACTCTACGAAGACCCAAGACATCCTTACACAAAGGCCCTGCTTTCCGCAGTGCCCATTGCCGACCCGGAGCTCAAGCGCGAAAGAGTGCCCATTAAGGGGGACATCCCCAGCCCTATTAACCCTCCTGCGGGGTGCCGTTTTCATACCCGCTGCCCCTATGTGCAGGACTTGTGCCGGACCGTAGAGCCAGAGTGGACAAACATCAAGGGCGACCGTGAGCATGTTGTGGCCTGCCACTTCCGCGATGGCCTGCCAGGAACAGGACAATGAGCGACGGCAAAGGGGCTTGGCAGTGGAGTGACTTTGTGGCGCTTTGCCTGGCTACATATCAGCTGCTGTTGCCTGTCGTGATCGTCTTTGTCCTGAGTATTGTTGTGGTATATCTGCTATTTCGACTCATCTTTGTGTAACGGGGGAATGTAAATGACCGGATTTGACCTAGTGATTCGCAACGGACGTATTATCGACGGAAGCGGTAACCCCTGGTATCGTGCAGATATCGGTATAAGAGACGGTAAGATTGCCTACATTGGCAGAATTGGGCCGGGTGAAAATGGACAGGAACTGGATGCGGCAGATAAAGTTGTGTCGCCCGGCTTTGTAGACATGCATGGACACAGTGACGGACAGATTCTGCAGTCTCCCGACGCAGCAAACATAGTGGAGCAAGGCATAACTACCGAGATAGGCGGCATGTGTGGGGTCACCCGCGCCCCGGTTTCCGAAAAGTATTTCGCGCAGTTAGTCAAATACGCCGGGGCCAAAGCTGATGAAGAGACCAAAGCTGCGTGGTCTGGCCTGACGACCTTTGGCCGTTATCTCGATCGAGTAGCTGAAATGCCTTTGGGTACGAATCTGGCGGCGTACGTCGGCCACGGTACCATACGCATTGCTGTCATGGGGTTTGAGAACAGACACG
>DDWC01000105.1 GCA_002345475.1 Firmicutes bacterium UBA2296 | reverse complement strand
ACTGTTTAGTTTTCAAGGATCAAACGCCGCCGGCGTGAGCGCAGAGCTCATGTCAGCGACGTTTTTTATGGTACCACAATATTAAGAGGTGTGTCAACGCAAGGGTAAAGTTTTTTTCTGATTACATTCAGGCTACGAAACCCTTATGGAATCCGCAACAGCGGCGCGTACACATAGGCAATGCGATCATTGTGCTTGATCTTATGCCAATCCTTACCTCGCTCCAGCACTTCCACCCGGGTGTTGTTAGCCAAAACCACCACTACACTAAAGTTGGTACCCGGACCACTACGAATATTTACCCAGCTGCCATTGATATAGCCATATACAGTTGGAGCCGGCGGCGGTACCACAGGGGTAGCGGGGGGAACAGGGTCTGCCGGGGCCACAGGGGGTTGATTCTGCAGTACGGCAATCTTGTCTTCCAGAATTTTCACAGCTTGTTGCGACTTCTCAAGTTCCACTTTGAGCGCGGCAAGCTCCGCAGTCCGGCCCACTAGATCCTGTTCCAGCTGATTCACACGATCCTGCAATGGGCCAAGAACAAGATCTACATAGCTCTTTGTAACCAGCGGGTCATCCGCAGAACCCGGCTGAGGAGAAAACGCAGTCACCGTCCCGATAGCGAAAACGTAAACCAGCACTATGGCCAGTGCGGCGATAACCTTCTTTCTCTGCACGCTGTCAGCTCCTTTCCCCTAGATCACACTAATTACAAGCATATCAATTTATAGATTCGCTTAGAATAACGATTTCCCTGCTATTGCTTTGTGATGCGGTTAGAGAAAAAATCAGCGACGTCGGCAATGCTGGTGACTATTCGGGCCGGAGGCAGATCGCGAATAAACTTGCGACCATAGTATCGTGTTTGCAGTCGCCTGTCCAGGATAGCCACCACTCCCCGATCCTCCTTGCTGCGGATGAGCCTGCCAAAGCCCTGCTTGAGCCTGAGCACAGCCTGAGGCAGGCTGTATTCTGTGAAGGGGTCACCCTTGAGCTCCTTGATCTTTTCAAAACGAGCCTCTGTGATAGGTTCTGTGGGGACAGCAAAGGGCAGCTTGACAATGATCACCGCTGAAAGGTCCTCCCCTGGAATGTCAATTCCTTCCCAGTAACTGGCGACTGCCAATAATATGGGGCTTTCTTCCCCTCTGAATCTTCGCACCAGCTCGCGCTGAGTGGTGTCACCCTGTCTAAGAACGGGATACTCTCCGCTACACTTCTCGTTGAGTACCTCGTACACAGCATTCATTGATTTGTATGATGTAAAAAGCACCAGGGCTCTCCCTCGCGATTCCCTGGCGATTTGGAGAACTTTGCCTGCGGTATATTCGTCAAAACTGGGGGAAGTGGGCAGCACGGCATCGTTGGGCAGATACAGCAAGCAGTTGCGACGGTAATCAAACGGAGAATCCAGCCTTACCAGGGGACAGTCTTGGGCCCCGACCCTGCGCAAGAGAGCTGACGACAGCGTTGCCGATGTCAGGATTACAGAACTCACACGTTCAAAGATACTCTCTCGGAGTTTTTCCTCCAGGGTTATGGGTGCGGAGTGCAAGGCTGTTCGACCCGAGCCCACCTCGGTCCAATAGGCATGATCCGGCAAAGCCAGGCTGACCACATGCCGATAATCCCCCAAAAGCGAGGCGGCACTGAGGTGAAGGGCCGAAAAGATGGCCGTTTCTTCTTCATTAATCCCTGTGCCAGTTAGACTGACCAGAGTCACCCGCAGGTCGTCAAGACACCCGTCCAGCTCCTCAATACCGGATATGTCTCCAGGGAACAATCTTTTCGTGTCTGAGAATTGGCTGAAGAAGTTCGCTGCTGCGGCGTTGGCTTTTTGTCCGACGGCCTCCAGTTGGGTGGCGAAGGACTCTCGTTCCGGTTTGTAGGCCATGCCTCCCTCACGGAAGCTGGCGGCAAGGTAGGCTGTAACCCTTTTGACGCGACCAGCGTCAACGGTCCGGCCGAGAAAGTCTGTGGCGACGTCTTCAAGGTTGTGAGCCTCGTCAAATATGACAGCATCGTAATCCTCCAGAACAGCCTGTTCGGTAGCAAAGTCACTCTCCATACGGATCGCCAGGTCGCTGAAAAAGAGAGCATGGTTCACAATCACGAGATCCGCCTTGCTCTGGGCCCTGCGAGCTGCGTAATAGTAACAGGAACTGAAAAACGGGCAAGATCGCCGCAGACAGCTTTCACCGTCTCCCGCGACGAAAGACCAGATCTCTGATCCTAACCTGCCAAGTTCTTCTCTATCACCCGTTTCGATACCGCCACTACTTAAGGCCAGGCGCAAATCGCGCAGCGACTCTACCTCCTCAAGACTGGTGAACAGTCCCCGGTCAAAACCTCCCAGGCGCTCCATCTTGTAACGGCATACGTAGTTACCTCTACCCTTCGCGACGACAGCGATGAAGGGATATTGGCCACCCAGTGCATTCTTGAGGAAAGGGATGTCCTTCTGAATCAGCTGTTCCTGCAGGCTGAGAGTTCGTGTGGAGACCACCACGCGCTTCTTGTGGGTGAGGGCAAAGCGCAGAGCTGGGACAAGGTAAGCGAATGTCTTGCCCAGACCGGTACCAGCCTGCACCGCCAAATGGCTGCTACTGAGAAGGGCGTCTTCGACGGCGCGGGCCATAGCCACCTGGCCTTCGCGCTCCTCAAAAGACGGATGGGTGCGCGCAATTGGCCCAGTGCTGGCAAAAATCGTCTCCAAAGTCCTCCCGCCTTTCTCGTACCATTTCTATATTATAAGTGATAGAGCGGACGATGATAAGTACACGGCCAAACTGCGCTCGTTTAATTGTGCGTTATCAATATGACTGCAAGGTGCTATAATAGGCGGGAAGGAGGGTTTGCTGAATGCCGAAGAAACAAATCAAAAAACAAAAGCGCCCAATAACCTTTAAAAAAGTAGCCTTATACATGTTCTTCTTCCTGGTGACGGTAGGGTTCATCGGTTCCCTGACTGCACTGGGCATTGTTTATCATTACGTAAAAGACCTCGAGCGAGTGCGCCTTGGAGATGTCGAAGTCAGGGAGACTTCTTTCATCTACGATGCCAACGGAGAACTGCTGGTACAGTTACATGATGTCGAAAACAGGGTCACCGTTCCTATAGCTACCATGCCAGACTTCCTGGTCAAGGGAGTGGTCGCTATGGAGGATCACCGCTTTTACGATCATTATGGGTTTTCTCCCAGAGACTTCATGCGTGGCCTCTACCTGACCTACACAGGACAGAGTCGTCAGGGAGCCAGTACCATAACGCAGCAGGTGGCGAGAAACCGCATTCTTCAGGATCAGGTTTTCACCGTTGAGCGCAAGATCAAGGAGATATATCTGGCGTTCATCATTGAACAGGAGTACTCCAAAGACGAAATTCTGGAGACCTATCTCAATGAGATCTTTATGGGAGGCAGCGCCCATGGCATGCAGGCAGCATCACAGCAATATTTTGCTAAGGACGTAGGAGAACTAAACCTGGCTGAAGCGGCCATGCTTATCGGCCTTATTCCTTCACCAAACGGATTCTCTCCCTTCAGCAGCATGGAAAGAGCAAAGGGCCGGCAGGCCATTGTGTTGAGCCAGATGTTGCAACAGGGTCTAATCTCTGAGGCTGAGCGCCAGGAGGCCCTGGACTACGAGATAGTACTGTCCCGTGGCAGAGTCACTGAAGATGAAGTGGAAGACGCGAATGCGCCCCTATACACCTACTTCACAGATTACGCCATTCGTCAGGCGCAAGATATCATATCCGATCTTACCGGCATGAGCCGCGCCGATGCATCGCTCTATTTGCACCGGGCAGGTCTGTCAATACATACTACACTCGATCTGAACATGCAGAGGGCAGCAGAAGCGGCCATGCATGATATTCTCACCAGACCCGACGGCATTAACGAACGCATCATGCGGGCAGCGCTAAACGACCCAGACCCTGAAATCAGGGCATTAGCCCGCGAAGTGCAGACAGCGGGTGGGACCTTTATCTGGGAACATCCCAACCGCGCAGAACAGCTGCAGCCCCAAATTGCGATGATGATTATGGAGCCGGACACCGGATACATTCGGGTTTGGATTGGCGGAAGGGACATTTTCGGCCGTCACGGCCTGGACCGTGTTGCCAGTATCAAGAACCAACCCGGGTCAGCAATGAAGCCTTTGCTGGTATATGGCCCGGCGTTGGCCTCAGGCAACTACACCGCCGCCAGCGTCATCGATGACGCACCAGTCTCATTCCCGACTGTGTCCGGTCAGGAGCCCTATGTGCCCAGGAACTACGCACCTAACACTTTCTATGGTCTAACCTCCATCAGAGGAGCTATCACTCCTTCACATAACGTGACTGCGGTGAAGCTACTATCAGAGATAGGGGTCATGAATGCCATCAACTGGGCCAAGTCTTTGGGCATCGAGTCGCTGGTAACCTCCGGCGTGGCCAATGACGTGGGCCTGGCTGCGGGATTGGGTGGCCTTACAGATGGAGTCACTCTCTATGAGATGACCCGGGCCTACAATGTTTTCAATAACAAGGGCGTGATGGTGGAGCCATCCGTGATTACTCGCATAGTGCGCAAGGACGGTACCATCCTCTACGACGCACCCATGGCCAAACAGGAAATAGTAATCGATGAAG
>DDWC01000067.1 GCA_002345475.1 Firmicutes bacterium UBA2296 | reverse complement strand
AAAGAGTAATCTTATTGGCTAGAGTCATCGTTCTTAACCCCCCAGAGGTCATACTCACCGGCTCTGGTAATGCGAACCGGCACAATCTCACCTATCTCGGCTATCAGATTTTGGACGTAGACCCGCCCGTCAACGTCTGGCGCGTCCTTCATAGCCCGCCCAATCATGCCCCGGCCCGAGTTCCATACCTTCTCGAGCAGAACTGGCGTGGTGAGGCCAAGATAGACGCCATTTTTTTCACTGCTGATTTCCTGCTGCAGGGACATCAGATCGTGATAGCGCTGTTCCTTCACATCCTCGGGCACCTGGTCTGGCAGATCAAATGCCGCCGTGCCTTCCTCGCGGGAGAACTTGAAGATACCCACATGGTCAAACCTGGCCTCCCTGACGAAGTCGTAGAGCACCTCAAAATCATCGACCGTCTCACCCGGGAAGCCTACGATAAATGTAGTTCGGACCACAATATCAGGGATTTGCCTGCGCAACCGAGCCAGGAGGTCACGGATTTCCACAGCCGTGCCCCTTCGGCCCATGGCCGACAAAATGGGCTGACTAATATGCTGCAGGGGAAGATCAATGTATTTAAGTATGCGCTCCTCCCTTGCCATCAACTCAATAAGGTCATCTGTTATATTTGCTGGGTAGCAGTACAACAGACGAAACCACTGCGGTCCGGCAATGGCGAGAAGCTTGCGCAACAGATCAGGCAAGGCCAGCTCTCCGTAGCGCTCCAGGCCGTACCTGGTGGTGTCCTGGGCGATGAGGTTTATCTCACGAGCGCCCTTGGCAGCCAGCATACGGACTTCTGCCTCTATCTGCTCCAAGGACCGGCTGCGGAAAGAGCCCCTGATGATGGGTATAGCGCAATAACTGCAACGATTGTCACAGCCCTCTGCTATCTTGACGTACACTGAGTGCTTAGTCGATATGTTCCTGTCGAGAACATCACGATAATCATAGTGGCTGTTATCAATGAAGAGGGGTCTGGCTCCCGCCAGGGCTTGCTTGATAGCCTCTACAACATGCTGTAGCGTGTTGGTGCCCACCATAGCGTCAATCTCCGGCAACTCCTGCATTAGCTCGTTGGCATATCTTTGCGAGAGGCAACCGGCTACCACTAGCACGCGACACCGCGCCCGTTTGTAGCGAGCCGCTGTAAGTATGGCTTCGATGGACTCGGTCTTGGCTGACTCAATGAACCCACATGTATTTACCAGTATGACGTCGGCGTCTTTGTGATCATCTACCAGCATGAAGCCTGCTTTAAGCAGCAGACCCTGCATTATCTCGGTGTCCACCTGATTCTTGGTGCACCCCAGGCTGATTACACCTATGTTCACTGCTCCTTTTTCCCCTTCCAACCTGATCTGCGTGTTTTTTTGGCTCGACCGGCCTTCTTGTTACCATCGCGGCGGTAATCACTGCCACCCAGTCGCGCGGGTGGCACCAGACACTGCGGGCCATGGCCGACCAGATCAGCGCGGCCGGCGGCTAACAGGGTTTCCCTTACCAAGTCAAAATTCCTGGGCAAAAAGTATTGAAGCATGGCCCTCTGAGCATTCTTCTCTGCGGCGGTGCGGGGAACGAACACCTTCTCCCCGGTCAGTGGGTGCTCTCCAGTATGATATATACAAGTTGACAGTGAACCCGGCGTAGGAATGAAGTCCTGCACCTGCCTTGGCCGTATTCGTTTGTCGCGAAGGTATTCGGCAAGCTCTATGGCATCGTGGATGGTGCTGCCTGGATGGCTAGACATGAAATACGGCACCACATACTGCTCTTTGCCCAAAGACTCATTGGTGGCACTGTACTTAGCAAGAAATGCCTCATAGACATGCTTACCCGGTTTCCCCATAATTCTGAGGACCCGGTCGGACACATGCTCAGGGGCAATCTTGAGTTGCCCGCTTATGTGGTGCTCGCACAGTTCATCCAGGAAAGTGTTGTCGGGGTCGAGCATGACATAGTCGTAGCGAATGCCGGATCGGACGAACGCTTTCTTGACTCCAGGCAGACTTCGCACCGCCCGCAAGACGTTCAGGTAGTCTTCGTGGTTCACCAGCAGCTCTCTGCAGGCCTCTTGAGAAATACACTCCCGGCCGCGGCAGGCGCCCCTCTCCGACTGTCGATCGCAGGCAGGCATGTGAAAGTTGGCTGTTGGACCGCCGACATCATGGATAAAACCCTTAAAACCCGGTAGTCCGGTGAGGAGGCGCGCCTCAGAAACAATAGAGTCAAGGCTCCGTCTCTGAATAACACGACCCTGATGTGATGTGAGGGCGCAGAAACTGCAATTGCCGTAACAGCCGCGATGGCTGGTTATGCTAAACTCGACTTCCTCCAATGCTTTGATGCCGCCCTGGTACACAGGATGACTAGTGCGAGTGAAAGGGAGGGAGTAGACCCAGTCCAGTTGCTCAGTGTTCAGGGGTAGTGCGGGTCGATTAACAACCACATACTTATCGCCGTGAGCCTGACAGAGCTTTCTGGCGGTCATGGCGTCGCGTTCGGCGTATGAAAGGCGAAAGGCAGTCCCATAAGCTTTCTTAGACACTGCGGTCTCCTCGTAGGCAGGTAGAACCACGGCATCCCCAGGGCACTGCGAGGCCAGGTAGCAGGCTCCCCGCAATCCAGAGAAGTCACGGCCTCCTGAGGCCAAAACTGTTGCCAGATCAAGCACCGAAATGTCTGCCATGCCGAATAATATGGCATCTGCTCTGCTGTCCACCAATACGGATCGCCTCACGGAGTCAGACCAGTAATCATAGTGAGCCAACTTGCGCAGCGAGGCTTCGACGCCGCCCAGAACAATGGGCAGGTCACCAAATACACGTCTGGCCAATTGACCATAGACGATGGTAGCTCTGTCAGGACGCCTTCCGCCAATCCTGCCGGGAGAGTAATCGTCCTCTCTGCGGGGACGGCCGGCAGCGGTGTAATTGGCAACCATGGAATCTACATTACCGGAAGTAATCAGCACACCAAGGCGTGGCCGACCCATCGCCATGAGATCCTCAGTCTTACGCCAATCTGGCTGAGCCAGAATTCCCACCCTATAACCCGCGGCCTGTAACACCCTGCCTATCAGGGCGGCGCCAAAACTCGGATGATCGACGTAAGCGTCGCCGGTGATAAGGAGAAAGTCGAGAGCTTCGATACCGGCCTCGTCCATTTCAGGCCTGGACATGGGCAGCGGCCTTGCGGCCAGGTTCATTTCCATTCAATTGCCTCCCGAAAAAAACAGCCCCTACGGGCTGACTGATAGAAAAACGTAATCTCGCACGCGTTCAGGCAATGACTCCAGACGGATCCCGTTCACCGTAAGGGTCACCACTCGCGGATTACCGAGGCGAAGCGTAAGCTCGCTTTCCGAAGTAAAGGACGCACTGTTCCCCGCCGAGAGTGTGGTGGAGGCTAGCTGCTCACTTTCCGCCGTTACACGAAACCAGCAGCTTTCTCTCTCTATGTATATAATCAACTCCAGCGGCCACGGCTCCACCTGATACACTCTTCGCTCACCTGACTCACTTACCAGGGTGAGCTTTGGTTCTGCAGGCGGCTCAGGCGGCTCAGGCTCGGCGGGCTCAGGGGGATCCGGTTGGGGGTTGGGGTCCAATGCAGGTGGGTCCTCGGCCAGGGGCGGTTTAGGCCCCGGATCACGATCCCGCCACATCATGTATAAGCCGCCAAGAGCCATCAGTCCAACGAGCAGGAGGATAAGCCAGGTCAGCGAACGGCGGCGACGACGCCTGGCCGCGTTTGGCCTTGGCCGTGCCGAGGGCTGTGCAACAGGTTTATCGCCCAATAGATTGGCCAGTTCAGCGTAGTCAAGGCCCAGTTCTTCGGAAAGAGACCTGAGGAAGCCCTTAACATAAACCATGCCGCCGGGGACCGCCGCGAAGTCTCCCTCTTCCAAGGCCTCGATCAATTTTGCGCGAATGCGCGTCTTCTCGTGGAGATCCCCAACACTGAGCCCCTTCTCTTCTCTTGCCCTGCGCAGCACGTCACCTATTTCACGCATTCACTGACCCCCCTGACGCTAGGTCTGTTTTTTCTCCATAATGGCCTTAACTATATCCTTGTTCTTGTTCACCTGTCTCGGTTTGCTGCCCTCGCTGGGACCTACAATACCCTGCTCAAACATCTGATCTACTATCCGGGCTGCCCTGGTGTAACCAAGGCGCATGCGCCGCTGCAACATGGAAACAGAAGCCTGACCGGCCTCCACTACGACTCTTACAGCCTCTTCGAAGCGTTCATCCACATCACCGTCACTCTGCGCGCTGTCATATTCCTCCATAGTGTTGAGGGCCTGCACATACTGTGCCTCCCCCTGAGCGGACACATGGTCAACAATTTTCTCTATCTCGTGGTTAGACACAAAAGCGCCTTGAATGCGCTTGGGTTTCGTCCATCCCACAGGCAGGAAGAGCATGTCTCCCCTGCCAAGCAGTTTCTCCGCGCCAGACACATCCAGTATAACACGGGAGTCCGTAGCAGATGACACCGTGAAGGATAATCGCGAAGGGATATTGGCCTTAATCAGGCCGGTAATAACATCAGTAGATGGACGCTGGGTACCGACAACCAGGTGCATGCCGGCTGCTCTAGCCATTTGGGCCAGACGACAAATGGCATCTTCCACTTCTGCACGTGCCACCATCATCAAATCGGCCAACTCGTCTATAATAATCACTACTTGAGCCATGGTCACGTCTCCTCGCTCGCCCATTAGCTCGTTGTAGCGCTCAATGTCGCGCACACCAGTCTTGGCGAACAGGGCATAGCGCCGCTCCATCTCCTGCACCGCCCATTTCAGAGCCGCCGCAGCCTTTTTCGGGTGATTAAGAACTGGCGCCAACAAGTGAGGTATACCGTTGTAGGTGGCGAGTTCGACGACTTTTGGATCGACCAGCATAAACTTAACCTGGTCCGGGCTGGACCTGAACAGGATACTGCAAATAATGCTATTGATGCATACGCTCTTACCGGCCCCGGTAGCACCTGCAATCAGCAAATGTGGCATTTGAGAGAGATCAGCCACCACGGTATTGCCCTCGATATCCTTGCCTAGAGCAACAGTCAGTGGCGAAGTCGACGACTCAAACTCCGGACTGTCCACCACGTCCCTCAGGGTAACCGCCGTTCGGGCCTTGTTGGGCACTTCGATGCCGATAGCTGCCTTTCCGGGAATGGGCGCCTCGATACGGACGTCTTCGCTGGCCAGACTCATGGTGATGTCATTGCTCAGGGCTTTAACCTTACTAACTTTGGTACCAGGTGCTGTCTGAATTTCATAGCGGGTGTAAGTCGGCCCGCGGGTGACATCCACAACCCGAGCCGAAATACCGAAGTTGGAGAGAGTTTCCTCCAGGGTACGAATGTTCTCCCGTTCCTCACGGCTCCCCTTGCCTCCGGGCTGCCGCAAGCCGCGATTCAGTATGTTCAGGCTCGGTGGCGCATATGGGGGTGATGGCAAGCGCAGTTGCTCAGCATTGCCATCGGTGGCGACTGCCTCCTCAGGAACTCTGCGAGGAACCCTTGGCGGCTCCGGCTCTGGCATTTGCTGAGCGGGCTCGATTTCAGGCATAGGTTCCGGCATGTCAAAGGGGTCGCTGGCTCTATCCGCCAGGGACTCGTGGGCAGCCTCACGAGGTTTTCTAACCGTCTTCTTGCGGGTTCCGCTCTGCTCGGGAGCTGCCAGTGCATTGGTTAGAAAACTCCACAGCGTCATCGCGACGCTGGCTACGGCTTTGTATATTAACGCAATAGAGGTGGAGACAACTTTCTGCACAGACGCTCCCGTTATAGCCAGGAGAGCGGCAGCAATGAGTAGTGCCAGCACCAAAATGGTGCCTGACGATCCCACAAAGGACAGGCCCCAAATGGCAAACCAGCCAATCAAACCGCCACCTGATCCGTCCTTAGCGAGGTTTGTCAGTCGACTCGTCTCGGGCAAGGCAAACTGCCACAGGGCTACGGCCGCCAGGGATAGTAGCATAAATCCCAGAGATATGCGGTGACGATCTTTACGCGATGTCAACAGAAACGCCAGCGAAATAGCCAGAAGCAGACTGACCGCGGGAGTGGCTTTGCCAAGAACATAGGAAAAGACCACCAGAAAGCGTTCCCCCACGATGCCAAAGGAATCTGGCCACAGGGATGCCGCAAAGGAGAACGCAAAGAGCCCCATGCCAGCGAGCAGTGCCCAGGCCTGGTTGTTTTTTGCCGGTTTTCTTCTGCGGACTTTTCTCTTAGCTGCCATGCGGTGACCTCCTATCGTACAAAGAAAAGAGTAGCCAGACCAAGGACAAATACATAGTAAGCCAGAAAGCGAAGCTTTCCCTCCCTGAGAAGTCTCATGAGCCAAAGAATTGCCAGAACTCCCGAGGTCGCTGAGACAACTGCGCCGGCCATAAGCCACCAGGCGGGATAGGCCAGTTCACTATTCAGAGCAGCGGGCACTTCCAGAAGGCCTGCCCCTAAAATCACAGGCAGTGACATCAAAAAGGAAAAACGCACTGCAGCATCACGATCAAGTCCACGGAACAATCCCACGGCAATGGTGGTGCCAGAACGCGAAAGGCCGGGTGTAATGGCCAGAGCCTGTCCCAGTCCGATAATGAGAGCGTCCCTAACGCTGATGTTCTTGANNAGTCCCTGTGCCTGCCCCGAGTAAAGGACAATAGCTCCGGTTATCAGTAGCGACACACCTACCGCCCGGGGGCTCGCAAACAGACTGGCAAAAACGTCGCCCAGGAAAATGCCGGCCAGAGCCGCAGGCACACTGGCCAAAATGAGGAGAAGCACCAGCCTGCGATATGGATCGGGCAATGCACGCTGCCGGACAAAGGGAGCCAGAAGCATGCTGCCAGCGGCTCTCAGCAAGAGGAACACGTCGCGGCGAAAGACAATTAACACGGAGACGAGGGTGCCCAAATGCAGGACTACCTCCAGATAAACCCCAGGCGAAGCTACCCCCAGCCAGTGCTGTCCCAGGACCAGATGTCCCGAACTGGAAACGGGCAAGAACTCAGTCAGGCCCTGTATAAGGGCTAGCAACACAATGGCTCCAAACGTCATAGAACCTCTCCTAAACTCTGGTATACCACATCATTATATCACAGCTGACTTATGCTAGCGCAGGGCAGAAAGCAGCAGGCTCTCGTCCTCCGCGCCTGGCGCAGGCACACCCAGCACACAAAGGCTGGCCTGCTCAGGCACAAAAGTCCTGCGCGCCAGGTCCATGACGGCGACATCGTCCACCGCCTCAATTCTACTGACTATTTCGTCAAGAGGTGTCACGCGGCCGAGTATCATGAGCCCCCGTCCCATGCGGCTCATGCGGTTCGAAGTGCTCTCCAGGCCGATAATCAGTGCGCCCTTAACCTGTTGCTTAGCCCTTTCAAGTTCTTGTGCCATTACGGGAGATTCTTTAAGCAGTCCAATCTCCCGGGCAATGCTGTCAAAAGCCCTGGGAACATTCTGTGCGCTCAGCCCCGCATATATAGCGTAATAACCCGCGGGCATGTAGGAAGAGCTATAGGAATAGATGCTGTAGGCCAGACCCAGCTCTTCGCGAACAGCCTGAAATAGACGGGAGCTCATGCCACCGCCAAAAATGTTGTTCATGACATTCATGGTGTAGATGTCGGCGTGTCCCCAGGGAAGTCCGGGAAACCCCAGGCAAATGTGACTTTGCTCTGTTGCCTTTTCTCGCTTGACAAAGCGCCTTTGATAATTGAGTTCTGGATACACGGGAGCGCTCAGCCGGGAAACTGGATCTGGAAAATGGGCATACTCGCCAATCAGGGAGACAAGGGTCTCGTGGTCAAGTCTGCCTGCGGCAGAAACAACAATGTTGTCGGCTCTGTAGTATCTGGAATAGTAACTTCTGACTGAGTCATGGGTGATACTGGCAATGCTTTCTCGGCTTCCAATCACCGGGCGACCCAGGGGATGCTCAGGCCAGATGGTTTCTGCAAGATAGTCGTGGATTATCTCGTCCGGCGAGTCCTCATACATAGAAATCTCTTCCAGGACCACCTGTTTCTCTTTCGCGATATCTTCCGCCGCAAAGGCCGGTCGGCACAACATGTCCATCATCACGTCCACAGCCAGTGGCAGATTCTCGTCAATTACTTTGGCGTAGAAGCAGGTGTATTCCTTGGCTGTGTAAGCGTTAAGCTCTCCGCCGACGTTGTCAAAGGCCTCTACTATGTCCCGGGCGCTACGGCTGGTGGTGCCTTTAAAGAACATGTGCTCCAGAAAATGTGACAATCCTGCCTCGTCGGGCAACTCACCAAAAGTACCCGAACGAACCCAAATGCCCAGCGAGACCGTACGCACATGCGGAATCTCCTCACTTATGATCTGCATACCGGAAGGAAGTCTGGTATATTTCATAATTCACCCCACATTGACATAATACCCACGTATAAGGGAGCGTCGCCGGGGCAACGCTCCCTTACTCTTATCTAGTTCGCTACTCTGGCTTGGCTTCCTTTTCTCTATCGAGCAGGAGTTCCTTGCGGGAACCACTTATGCGCCCCATGCGATCAATCTCGGTAACCTTGATTTCCAGCATATCGCCCACGTTGGCAACATCCTCTGTTCTGGCGACGCGTGCGTTCGCCAGCTGAGAGATGTGCACAAGAGCCTCCTTGCCTGGAAGTACTTCTACGAAAGCACCGTACTTCTCTACTCGGGTTACCCTTCCGGTGAAGATCTCACCGACCTTAACTTCTTTGAGGAGATCTTCGATCATCTTGACGGCTCGCTCACCCATAACGGCATCCACTGCGGCGATGAAGACACGGCCATCATCTTCAATATCGATCTTGACTCCTGTTTCGGCAATGATCTTGTTGATGATACGACCACCTGGGCCGATGACATCCTTGATGCGATCCACCGGTACCATAAGGGTGAACATGCGCGGAGCGAATGGGGAAAGCTCGGGCCTGGGTTCCGCAATTTCCTCGAGCATCTTACCGAGTATGTAAGCGCGCCCCTCCTTGGCTTGCGCCAAGGCTTCCTGTAGCACCCGGCTGTCAAGCCCCGCGACCTTCATGTCCATCTGCAGGGCAGTAATGCCGTTTGCCGTGCCGGCCACCTTGAAATCCATATCTCCCAGGAAGTCCTCCAAACCCTGAATATCGGAGAGAATGGCGTACTTCTCGCCTTCCTTAATGAGCCCCATGGCGATGCCGGAAACAGGCGCCTTCAAGGGAACGCCTGCATCCATCAAAGCCAGCGTGCTGCCGCACACCGCTCCCTGAGAAGTAGACCCATTAGATTCAAGGACTTCGGACACTACTCTGATGGCATAAGGAAAGTCTGCCTCGCTAGGGATCATGGGTAACAACGCACGCTCGGCGAGTGCGCCGTGGCCAATGTCGCGTCGCGAAGGTCCGCGCTGCGGCCTGGTCTCACCCACACTGTAGGCAGGGAAATTATAGTGGTGCAAATAGCGTTTGGAGTCGTCCAGGCCTAAGTCATCGATGATCTGGGCATCGCCCATAGCCCCAAGGGTCGCTATCGAGAGAACCTGAGTCTGACCGCGGGTAAACAGCCCTGAGCCATGTGTGCGCCTTAGCACGCCAGCGTCACAGGTAATGGCGCGTATCGTGCGGGAATCACGTCCATCAGGCCTGATACCTCGTTCGAGGATCATCTCACGCACAATGGCCTTGTGGAGATCATAGAGAATCTGACCAATCTGTTTGCCTGCCTCAGGGAACTCCTGAGCGAAGTGTTCCTTGGCTTCGTCCATCACGGCAGCTACAGCTGTTTCGCGAGCGTGCTTGTCGGAATTCTCGGATACAGCGATGAACTTATCGCGGGCAAAGGCGTGTATCTTGCTGACCATCTCCTCAGGAGCAGCAGGAGAGGCATAGGCTATTTTGGCACGACCGACATCCTGCTGCATCTTCTTGATCATGCCGATGATGCGCTTGATCTCTTCGTGGCCGTACAGAATGGCCTCGATTACCTTCTCCTCGCTGACTTCGTTGGCACCTGCCTCCACCATCAGAATGGCGTCTTCGGTGCCCGAAACTACCAGATTCAAAATGCTCTTGGCATTTTCCTCCTGGTCAGGATTAATCACCAGTTCGCCGTCGACAAGGCCAACAATCACTCCGGCTATGGGGCCATCAAAGGGGATGTCGGAGATAGACAAGGCCGCCGAAGCCCCAATCATTGCCGCGATTTCAGGCGCACAGTTCTGATCCACAGCCAATACTGTTGTTACGATCTGAACGTCGTTGCGGAAGCCGTCCGGGAACAGCGGACGTAAGGTCCTGTCGATAAGGCGCATGCTCAGCGTCGCCTTTTCGCTGGGTCTGCCCTCGCGGCGCAGGAAGCCGCCTGGTATTTTTCCTACGGAGTACATGCGCTCCTCGTAGTCCACCAGCAACGGGAAAAAGTCAATTCCCTCTCGAGGCTTTGACATTGTGGCGGTAGCCAGCACGCTGGTGTCGCCGTACTGGACCAGCACGGAACCGTTAGCCTGCTTGGCCAGACGGCCCGTTTCGATGCGTAACTCTCTGCCAGCCAAATCCATTCTAAACTCTAACATGAAAATCCTCCTCATCCTACAGCTACTCTGTTTGGCACACAAAAAGAAAAGCGGGTGTTCCCGCTTTTCCAAACTTTAGCGTATGCGAAGCTGCTCTTTTATAGTGCGGAAACGCTCTATGTCTTTTGACTGCAGGTAGTTAAGCAATCTGCGACGCTGACCGACCATCTTGTACAAGCCCCTGCGGGAGTGGTGATCCTTCTTATGCTCCTTAAGGTGCTCAGTCAATTCATTGATGCGGTAGGACAGAATGGCAATCTGAACCTCAGGGGAGCCTGTGTCGTTCTCGTGGGTCTTGTACTGGTCGACTATTTCTTTCTTCTTTTCCAAGGTCATGGTCATTTTGTTGGGAACCTCCTATAAAGTAGTGTGATCATGTCCAAGAGCCAAGTAAGCCGCCGGAGATGCGGTGAACCTAGCTGAAGGCATATGTCCGCGTTTAATTCTATCACTGGTCCTTGCCTTTATCAAGAAAATCGGGAAATGAGCTTGCGAGCCTGTTCTATATCTTCAGTTACCTGGGCGACTAACAAGTCAGCAGAGACAAAGCTCAACTCCGGCCTAACGAAATGGAGTAACTCGATTTGCAGATATTTGTCATAAAGGCTTTCCGAAGGGCTGTCCAGGAAAAAAACTTCGAGCTGAGGCATGTCAAGGGGATATGTGGGGCGTAGCCCGAGATTGGCCGCTCCAAAACCTGCCTGGCTGCTCTTGACCAGGTAGACCCCATAGGGTGGCAATACCGGGCGGTAGCTGAAGCGGATGTTGGCCGTAGGGAAGCCCAGCCTGGACCCCCTGCCGTCTCCGTGAACCACCATGCCTTCGAGAATGAAGTTGCGACCCAGCAACCCCCTGGCCTGATCCAGCAAGCCGGCTTCTATGAGCCCGCGAATCCTGGTGCTACTCACTACGTCGCCCTTCAGTAACACTGGCCCAATGTCGTGGACGCTGATACCGTGGCCCTGGGCCAGGCGTTTGAGGTCTCCGAGGGATCCCTGTCCGCGCCGGCCGAAGGAATAGTTGAACCCGGCAACAAGCTCAAGAGGAGCCAGGGACGAGGACAAATACTCCACAAACTCCAGGGGCGACATTTCGGCAACAGCCGCGGTGAAAGGATGTTCGATGATGATATCCATCCCGGCGCGATAGAGCAGTTCTCTGCTCTGCTCTGGACCGCTAAGAAGCGGCACTTCCCTGCCAAAAAACTCCAAGGGATGGGGCCTGAAAGTCATAACTGCACTGAACAGCCCCTTTTCCCGGGCCACCGTCGCTGCCCTTTGCAGTATAGCCGCGTGTCCCAGATGAACACCGTCAAACATACCAAGGGCCAAGGCTCCTATCTTGCCCCGTAATCCTTCCAGACTGTTAGTCACAATCAATGTTCAGGTCGCTCCTCTCAACAAGAACTCGCACGGGGGACAAAACCCCATCGGCCACCTCGCCGATTCCCAGCATCATATTGCCATGCAGTACCGCGTAGTGGCCAGGGGCCACGCAGGCTTCGTTCTGCTGTCCCTGCACAAAGCGACGCGCGTCGAGTGTGCATATTACCAGGCGTGCTTCACTGGGAAACAACTGTACCGCGGGGATTAGCGACGGGGCAGCTGACAGCTCAGCCAGTGTCCTGCTGTCTTGAATGGCAAAGGGGCCGCTGTTCTTGCGCAGGAGGAACCCCATACACGCAGGAAGACTGAGGCTCACGCCAATGTCACGGCAGAGAGAGCGAATGTAGGTCCCGCGTGAGCAGGTAACATCCACTAGAGCCATAGCCCGAGCAGCACCTGGGTGGAAAGACAATAACTCGATCGAAGATATATGAATCTCACGCTCTGCGCGCTGTATCTCTACGCCCTCCCTGGCCAACTGATAGAGCCGCTTGCCGCCTACCTTCAGCGCAGAGAACATAGGAGGCACCTGCCGAGTGGTACCAAGAAACAACTTCAGAGCGCCTTGCACGTCTGCCTCGGTCAGCCCGGAAACCTCCTGCCGATTAATCATCTGACCCTGCGTGTCTTCGGTGTCCGTATCGAAACCGAACCATATTTCGGCTCGGTATGCCTTGTCGCCACCCTCCACATAGGGTATCAGGCGGGTGGCTTTCCCCACGGCCATGGGCAAAACCCCCGCTGCCGCCGGGTCTAATGTGCCCATGTGGCCGACACTGCGCGTGGCGAAAACGCGGCGCACGGCGTTCACCATGTCATGGGAAGTGACACCTGAAGGTTTCAGCAGATTGACGAAACCGTTATGCATTGCCTTGTATGTCCTCGGCTAGCCGTGCAAGAAGAGTATTTTCTGCCTCTGAAAGGGGTAGCTTGAGGGTGCATCCCGCAGCTCTGGCGTGCCCTCCTCCACCGAAATGGGCCGCGACCTTGCTGACATCCACATGTCCTTTAGAACGCAGACTGACCCTGATCGCGTCAGGCGCTATCTCACGAAGAAGCACCGCCACCTGTGTTTCTTTGATGCTACGCGGGTAGTCGACAAGGCCCTCAACTTCATCAGGACTAATACCACATGACTCGCATACATCCCGGCGAATAACCATTAGAGCTACTGCTCCGTCAAAACACTGTCGCAAGCTATGGAGCGACTCCCTAAGCACGCATATTTCACTGATGCTACGCCGTTCCATGGTGTACTCGGCGATTGTTCGGGAGTTGACACCGATCTCCAGCAAGTGTGCCGCCATGCGTAGAGCAGCGGGACTTGTGTTGCTGAAACGGAAGAACCCTGTATCGGTGGCCAGAGCTGTGAAGAGAGCGGTCGCAGCCAGGTGGCTAATCACCCACCCAGCTAACTGGCAAAGTGCAAATACCATTTCCCCGGTTGCCGCAAACTTATCGTCAACCCAGCCTATCCCGAGGCTGCCGTCGTTTGATTTGTGGTGGTCTATGTTTATGATGGCCAACTCACTGTAGAATCCAGGATCCAGCCCTGTGCGATCCAGAGAACCGCAGTCCAGTATTATCGCACAATCGAAGGTATGCTGAAGTTGCGCAGGATCGCGCACAAATCGGTCCAGCCCTGGCAGGTAGCTGTATTTGTCTGGTATCGGGTCAACACAAAACGCTACAGCCTGCTTCCCCTGCAAAGTAAGCAAATCCTGTAGCGCCAGTATCGAACCGAGGCTGTCTCCATCAGGAGAAACATGCCCCACCACAGCAAAACTGTGGTAGCGAGCGATTGTTTCCAGTATGGCTGTCTGCATCTAGCTATTCTCTCCCCGCTCCAGGCTCTTCAGAATGCGATTTATGTTTGCGCCGTGCTGCATCGAGCCGTCGAGCCGAAAGATAACTTCAGGTGTATGTCTGAGTGGCACGCGCTGACCGACCTCGGTTCTCACAAAGCCCTCGGCGTTCTGCAAAGCTTTCAAGGATTCCTTCTGCTCTTCTTCGTCACCCATAATGGAAACAAAAACCTTCACATGGCGCATGTCTCCGGAAACGTCCACCGCCGTTACAGTGGCAAACCCGATACGCGGGTCTTTCATGTTTCTCAGAATGTCGCTGATCTCAATCTGCAACTGGGACTTAATGCGGGCCAGGCGATAATCCGCCATGGTGTCACCTCCTATAGTATCTCCGTGGAGCGTGAGATCACCTCACCGGTGGTCTGCCGCTCCACGAAACCAATAACTTTTTCCAGAATATCTTCCACATGTTTACGCTCATTGGCTACCGCCACCACCACAAGGCCGGTCAGTTGCCACTTGTCATGGTGTGACACCTCAGCGGCCGCCACATGAAACTTCTGACGCACCTTAGCCAGGAGACTCTTAATCTCAGCCCGCTTATCCTTCAATGAGGATGATCCAGGCAAGTAGAGCTCAAAAGCGCAGTACCCCAGAAAGAAGTCCATTATCTTACGACTTCCTCTTGTACGAAGGCTTCAATTACGTCGCCTTCCTTGATGTCATCAAAATTCTCCAGCCCGATACCACATTCATAGCCTTGAGCCACTTCTCTGGCATCATCCTTGAAACGCTTAAGAGAGGATATTTTGCCCTCGTAGATGACAACGCCCTGACGCACCAGGCGAACTCCAGCCTGCCTGGCGATTTTACCCTCTGTCACATAGCTGCCGGCAATAACCCCGGAGCCAGTGACACGAAATACTGCGCGTACTTCTGCTTGCCCGATGACCACTTCCTTGAAGACAGGCGCGAGCATGCCCTTGAGGGCCGCGGTAATGTTATCGATTACCTCATAAATGATGCGGTAGTAACGAACGTCTACAGACTCAGCCTCTGCCGCTTTGCGGGCATTGACCTCTGCGCGGACATTGAAGCCGATTACGATGGCATTGGAAGCATTGGCCAGCATGATGTCGCTCTCGTTAACAGGGCCGACACCGGTGTGGATAACTTTGACGTCAACTTCCTCGTTGCTCAGTTTTTCGACTGCCGGTTTGAGGGCTTCAACCGAACCCTGGACATCGCCCTTAATAATAAGGCGAAGTTCCTTGGTTTTGCCCGTTTTAAGGTGTGAGAAGAATTCGTCAAGGGTGACCTTGTGGACTGATTTCTGTTCTTCCGCCTTGCGCACCACTTCAGCCGCCTCGGCTAGAGCTCGGGCTGTCTTGTCGTCCTTGACCACCTTGAAGGTGTCCCCTGCCATAGGCGCGCTGGACATACCCTGTATTTCCAGCGGGGTTGAAGGGCCAGCTTTTCTTATTCGCTTGCCCCGGTCATTTAACATAGCTCTAATCTTGCCGTATGCCGACCCTGCGACGATTGAATCACCCACGCTCAAAGTACCCCGCTGCACCAGGACTGTGGCCACGGGACCGCGACCTTTGTCCACCTGGGCTTCGATGACTACCCCCTGAGCAGCCCTGTCAGGATTTGCCTTCAGTTCCAGGACCTCAGCCACCGTTAGCACAGAAGTGAGAAGATCTTCAATGCCGATCTTCTGTATAGCGGAGACTTCCACGAAAATGGTATCGCCGCCCCACTCTTCTGCAACCAGGCCATACTCGGTGAGCTGTTGCTTCACACGTTCAGGATTGGCGCCGGCTTTATCAATCTTATTAACCGCAACAATGATCGGTACACCGGCAGCCTTGGCATGGCTCAGCGCTTCCACGGTCTGCGGCATTACACCGTCATCGGCGGCGACCACCAGGATCGCGATGTCAGTAACCTCAGCACCTCTAGCTCTCATCGCAGTAAAAGCTTCGTGACCAGGGGTATCCAGGAAGACTATTTTCTCGTCGCCTATGTCTACCTGGTATGCGCCGATATGCTGCGTTATGCCCCCTGCCTCTGAAGCGGTGACATTGGCCTGCCTTATTACATCCAGCAGCGAAGTCTTGCCGTGGTCTACGTGTCCGAGAACCGTCACCACAGGGTAGCGCGGCTTCAGTGACTCGGGGGGATCAGCCGGCTCTTCTTCTTTCTTCTCAGGCTCCGGGGATCTGATTTCCAGTGTCATGTTGAATTCGCTGGCAACTATTCCCATGGTGTCAGCATCCAGCGACTGATTAATGGTTGCCATGACACCAAGGTCAAAAAGCTTCTTGATTATTTCCGCCGGGGACTTGCCTATGGCCTTGGCCAGTTCGCCTACGCTCATGTTCTCATCAACCACTGCGTGGTCGATAGTGGCACCAGCAGGTGGTCTACCGTTTTGCACAACAGGCGCCCCCTTGTGTCCCTTACTGCGCTGCGACGAAGTCTTGCGCCGATTCAGCTCTTCCTGGGCGATGTCTCTGGCTGATTTACCGCGCGCTCCCCTTCCCTTGTCGGAAGTGTCACCCGTCCTCTTGCCGTCCTTGCGGTCCTTGCCGGTGGCAGCAACTGGGGTAGGCTTGGGGGCGGGCTGTTCCACAACACGAGGAGGCAGCACGGGTTCAGGCTCCACAAAATCGGCATCAGGAACTGCCGGTTCCTCCACAGTAGAGAGGTCCCGAGCAAGGGGTTGCACTTCGTCTGCCGGGGACTTGACAGGCTTCTGGCCTGCGGGCCGCTTTTTCTTCTTCTTTTGACTGGAGATAATCTCCCGTATAATCCCGGCCACGGTCGTGTCAACCATGCTCATGGGGCTCGAAATATTTAGCTCCAAATCCCTTAGAGCCTCCACAAGCTTATCGGCTGGTATTTCCAGTTCCTCTGCCAACTCAAAAATCCTGATTTTGGACATTCGCCCACCTCCACTATCTCTACAGGCTCAACTCGTACAACCTCTTGGCTAAGCCTTCGTCAGTAATTACCACTGCCGCCCTGTGACTCTTGCCAATGGCAGCCCCCAGGGAGTTCTTGTCTCGATATGTTATTACCTGTGTTTTTGCACGCTCTGCAGCGCGACTGAGGTTGTCAGCCACTTCTTCAGAGGCGTCCACAGCAATAATCAGCAACTTCGCCTTGCCGTGCTTGAGGGACTTTTCACAGGACAGGGTTCCGCTCACCACTGCCTGCGCCCGGTTCGCTATGCCCAGCATCTGCAGAAAACTATCCATCGCGACCTACCTTCTCTCTGATCTGCTCCACCACTTCCGGGGGCAGAGAGCTCTCCAGCGCTTTGGCCAGTCTTCCCCCCTTGAGGGCTGCCTCCAGACAGGACAGCGAAGGACAGATGTATGCTCCCCGTCCAGGCTTCTTGCCAGTGGTATCAAGGTCTATTGAACCCTGCGGGTCACGAACCACGCGTACCAGTTCTCGCTTGGCCTTGACATTCCTGCATCCCACACAGGTGCGTTGCGGTACCTTCTTCGGCTTCATTTAGACAGCCCCCTGAGCTTCTGCCTGACTTTCGCTCTTGATGTCGATCTTCCAGCCTGTCAGCTTGGCAGCCAGCCTGGCGTTTTGCCCTTCTTTACCAATGGCCAGGGACAGCTGATAATCTGGAACCACTACATTGGCGATTTTGTTGGCCTCGTCAATGATAACCTCGCTGACTTTTGCTGGGTTCAGGGCGTTTGCCACGTATTCCGCCGGTTCTGAACGGTATTCGATGACATCGATTTTTTCATTGTGCAACTCGTTAACTATAGACTGGATGCGCATTCCCTTGGGACCCACACAGGCTCCAACGGCGTCCACATTCCCATCCCGAGCCCAGACAGCTATTTTTGAGCGTGAACCCGCTTCACGGGCCAGCGCTTTCAGCTCTACTACCCCATCATGCAGTTCGGGAACCTCAAGCTCAAGCAAACGCTTGAGCAGACCGGGGTGACTGCGGGAAATACTCACCTGGGGACCTTTTGTGGTTTTGCGCACCTCAATCACATAGGCCTTCAGCCGCTGACCGGGATAGTAATGTTCACCTGCAACCTGTTCAGACTGGGGAAGTACCGCCTCAATTCGACCAAGGTCTATAATGACGTTGCGACCGTCAACCCTCTGGACGATGCCGTTAACTATGTCGCTTTCGCGATCTGTGAACTCTTCATATATCTGCCCTCGTTCGGCCTCGCGAATTCGTTGAACCACTATCTGCTTCGCGGTCTGCGCGGCTACCCGACCAAAGTTACGAGGCGTCACTTGCTGCTCTACAATATCGCCAATCGTAAAATTCGGATCCACCAGTTTGGCGTCCTCGAGCAGAATTTCCTCCTGAGGATCCGTCAGTGCTTCAACGACTTTCTTCAGGGCGAACACGTGGATAGAACCACTCTGCCTGTCAATGTCCACACGCACATTGCCACTTCCCCCGAAATTCTTCTTGTAGGCTGATATCAGGGCCGATTCAATGGCCTCAAATAACAGGTCGAGATTTATGCCCTTTTCTCTGGCCAACTGACCAATAGCCTCGATGAAGTCTGCGTTCATCATCATGCCACCTTTACTTGAACTTGAAGGCCAGCTTGGCCTTGGTAATTGACGCTAGAGGCAGGGATATGTCCTGGCCCTGAACATCCAGAATCACGAAGTCATCACACAGGTTAAGCAGTATGCCGGACCATTCCTGACGGTCCTCTACAGGCTGATTGAGCCAGATGGTAATGTCTCTGCCGCGGAAAATACTGTACTCACGAGGGTGCCTGAGAGTGCGGTCAAGACCGGGGGAAGATACTTCAAGGACAAATGGCCCGCCAAGCTCATCGTTTTCCTCCACCAGCGCATCCAGGGTCGCCGTAACATCACTGCAGTCTTCAAGACTTACGCGGCCCTCGGACCTGGCGACGGTCACCACAAGGCGCGCCCCTCCCCGGGCAGGCAACCAATCCACGTCCACCAGCGACAAACCTGTGTTCATGGCAGAGATTGCTGCGTCAAAAGCCGAAAACAACTTTTCTGTGGATACTCCCACGTGCCACACTCCTAACACCGTTATAACTATCTACCATAAAGTAAAGAGTGGGACGACCCACTCTCTGCCGGAAATATTTTATCAAATTTCCTGCAGTAATGCAATCATCGCTCAATCCCGACCACGGTGCTGACAGCCTCAGCGGTATCATCTGGCATCATGGTCATCGTTCACCATGCGACCAAAGGTCCGTATGATTTGCCAATACATCTTGAGTCGAGACGTCAATCCCTTAACCAGGCCAATTTTCTCTTCCTTCGTGACCTGGCTGACATCTCGCAGATGCACCTCGGCAATGGGAATATCATGATCGCGCACGTACTTGCTCAGGGCTACCTCAACACCCCAACCGGTGTCGGAGAAGTCAGGCAGTACGGAGAGCAGACTGATGTGCATGGCTCGCTGTCCGGAAAGAAAAGGAGCGATCTTCTGTGCCAAATCTGTTGTTATGCGCCCGTTGCCGAAAAGGCCCAGAGATATCTGTGCCGAGCCGTTGACGACGGGCAACAGCAGGTCACTAACGTGATTTGGCGTGAGCCCCAGCAAATCCGCATCCAGGAAAAGTACTACATCCGCCACAACATCAGCCAGGCCGGCCTGCATGGCCCCGCCCTTGCCGAGGTTTTCCGCCAGATCAATAACCCTTGCCCCGGCTTCCGCTGCTTTGCTAACGGTAGCGTCTACGGAACCGTCACTGACCACCACGACCTCACTTACGAGGTCGCAAGCCAGAGCTGTCTTCACAACCGCGCCGACGGTGCGCTCTTCATTTAGCGCAGGGATAATAACTACAACCCGCATCAGGATCTGCCTCCTCCCTGACCACGCCTCTGGTCGCATAACCTTCGGCACTCAGACAATAGCTCTTGTACTGCCTCGTTGATGTCCATAACCTTCTCTGGCATTTCCCTGTGGAAAAGCACCGCACGGCCGCCTGCCAGTGCAATGCCGACATCAGCTTCTCTAGCCTCGCCAGGTCCATTGACGGGGCATCCCATTACGGCCACATTGATGGGACAACAACTTAGGTCCTGTAGTTCCTTCTCAATCATCACGGCAATCGCCACCAGATCAGCTGATGTCCGCGAACAGGTGGGGCATGAGATCACTCTCAAGCTGTCCCTTATCAAACCCAGACATGCCATAATTTCTCTGGCCACGGGGATCTCCACAACAGGGTCATCGGTAAGTGAGACCCTGATAGTGTCCCCAATACCTTCAGCCAGCAAAGTGCCAATGCCCACGGCGGAGCGGATAGTACCCAGTTCCTTTGTCCCGGCCTCGGTAACACCGAGATGCAGGGGGAAGTCACTGACTGCACTGAAGTGACGGTAAGCCTCTATGGTGCGAAGCACGTTCGAGGATTTGAGCGAAACGACGAGATTCTCAAAGCCCGTGCCCTCGATAATCGAGGTGTAATGCAATGCTGACTCAACCAAGGCCGATGTAGTTGCTCCGCCGTGCTTATCGACGACTTCCCGCGGCAGCGACCCAGAGTTTACTCCCAATCGCACGGCCGCACCCAGTTCCTGGGCGCGACTCACGACTTTGAGAAGTCGATCATGCCCGCCGATATTACCTGGATTTATCCGGACCTTGGCAGCTCCCCGATCCAGGGCCAGCAAGGCGAGCCTGTAGTCAAAGTGAATGTCCGCAATCAGTGGCATGTCAAGTTCGCGAACTAGCCTGCCAAACACCTCCGCGGACTCAGTGTCCGGGACCGCAAGACGGACCAGGTGACAGCCAGCTTCCACAAGGCGCTCAATCTGACTGCGCGTCGACGCATAGTCTCTCGTGTCTGTATTAGTCATGGACTGAATCAATATGGGAGCGTTACCGCCAATGGGCACCCCGCCAATGTCGACGAAACGTGTGGGTCTTCTCTTAATTTCCATGGCTAAAAGATGTTGAGACGCTGGAGATCCTTAAAGGTGATGAGCACCAGGAAACCCATTAGCAAGGCAAACCCGAGGAGATGAATCATGTTTTCCCATTCCGGGTCGACAGGCTTACCCCTGATGGCTTCAAGAGACAGAAAGGCTAGTTTGCTGCCATCCAGAGCTGGAATAGGCAACAGGTTGAAGAGCCCCAGCTGAATGCTTATGACAGCGGCGAAAGACAGCAGATTCACCAGTCCGGTGCGCGCAACCTCGCCAACCATGACGACTATTCCTATCGGTCCTGCGCCTTCAGCAGGCACAGCGCCAGTTATCATGCGCACGATTACCAGAACTATCTCAGCCGTAAACCAAATTGTTTCACGGACGCCGAGAAATACGGCGTGCAGAATATTGAACTTCTCATAGCTCGCCTGGACCCCCACGAGAGCTCTGTTGAGGGTCTCATCCAGTCGCGGGGTAACGGCAAGAGATTGCTCTGCGCCCCCTCTGTCCACCACGAAGATAACCTCGCGACCAGGGTACTTCGCCACGGCCTGTTGCATGTCGGTCCAGGAAGCAATGGCGTCCTCCCCGACATAAAGCACTCTGTCTCCAGGTAGAAGCCCTGCGGCTTCGGCCGGACTGTCGGGAGACACAGCGCCAAGCACAGGCTGGGTCGACGGCACGCCCATAAATGTGAAGATAAGGATAAAGATAACGATGGCCAGGGCGAAATTCATGAAA
>DDWC01000043.1 GCA_002345475.1 Firmicutes bacterium UBA2296 | reverse complement strand
CAAGAGCCAGATGCTTCGTGCGGGACATTGTCATTGACTCCGCAACAGAAAGGCCGTGGGGCCAGCGTGTACAATGTAGTTGCGTCCGTCGGTGGTAGCCACCGTGGCAGCGGCGCCCCAATCATGGGGCATCGTCCAGCGGACGTTTCCGTCGTGAGAGTAAAGGTGTACTCGCTTATCGGTGCAAATGAGCACGTTAGTGGTCATGGCTGATTGCGTTACGGTGACTATATCGTCTCGGGTGCGGTATTGCCAGGCCAGCTTACCCGCTTCTCCGAGCACGCCGATAATGCGGTGTGGTCCAAAAGTGAAAAGGGTCTTGCGTTGACCCGCATAGACAAGATTGACACTGCGTCCCACATAAACCAGGTGCTTGAGATCGACGCCAGCTTCATATGTCCAAATCAGCTGACCTTGCTGGTCAAAGCCGCGGATCTCTTTGCCGACAGCTATGGCGATGACGCCTCCGTCCATGCGCACTGCCAGATCGACCGGGTGTTTGGCGAAATCCTTGATGAACAGGCGCGCCCCGTAACGAGAGTAGGCTGATAGTGTGGTGCGGGCACTGCCACCTTCCAGGTGCAAGGCCAGCACGCCGATAAGGCTGCCATCCCCGGCCTGTTCAAGCCGCAGAATCTCCGACCCCAGAACGGCCACTTCCCAGCCATCACCTCCACCAGAGGTGAACTGCACAAGGTAGGACCTGATGGTCAACTCATCTTCAAGGGGTCTGGTCAGGGCCACAATGGCTTCCCCGGTTTCGGCTATGGAAACGTCCCGGATGATGCCCGAAACCTCGCGCTCAAAGACCAGGCCCACGTTGTTGAGAAAGACGGCAACCTGAGAACCAGCAAACTCCGCCATAATGAGGTAGGGCCCCTGGCTCCTGATGATAGGGTCGCTCCAGCGGGCTATGTGCTGCCACATGGTGATGCCATCGGCGTCCAGGTAGCTGACGGCAAACTCATCTTCTTCTCTGCTGACTGACCAGAAACCAGGAGAGCCGTCCTGCAGGTACAGCGCGTCGCCAATTCCCGGTGCTATCAACTCACTCATGAGCGGTACGTTCTTTGAACCTGGCGCCTCTGTTCCGGGTAGACTGCTAATGCTGGGCTTAAGAAAGAAGATGCTGCTCATTACCACTAGCACTAGAACAAAGAATATCCACAGATACGGTTTGCTGCCACCATGGTCGTCATAACCCTCCCACATCAGCTATCACCCCCTAAACTATTATTGTTCGCCAAAGGTATCTTATTACCTGCCTCCAGCCGTATTCAGACATGCATAAAACCCAGCCAGGCTGGGTTTTGCTTTGCCACTGATTAGGGCAGAATCACCTGAAGTTGCTGGTCGGCAATGGCGAATTCGACGGGCAGATGGCCGATGATCTCACCGTCGGCCTGTGATACCAGCTCGGTCGGGCCGGCAATGGTTACCCGCGAGGCTCGAAACACTTTCACAGCCGGGTGGTCAAGATGGGCTCCTTTAAATACACGGGGCAAGACGCGCAGTAGCTCCAGCTTGCCGGTCCCACCGACAACGCACACGTCAAAGAGCCGATCGAAGACGTCGGCGTTGGGCGTAACTTGAAGTCCACCGCCGAAGTACTGGGCATTGCCTACGGCAACAAGCCAAGCCTTAAGCCTGTGCTCTTCACCATCCAGGGTAATCGTCAGCTCGCGGGGACTGAAGCTAAGCAACACCCGGAGTATTGAGGCTACATAGGCTGCAAATCCTGGGAAGTACTTTTTGCCCCATATATTGGCCATATTCCCCACTTCTGCGTCAAACCCGGCGCCACCTACGTTTATAAAGTAGCGACCATCAACTGCGCCCACGTCAACAGCTAAGGCCTTCCCAGCAAGCAAAATATCGCAAGACAGATCTGTGTTTTTCAGGTCAAAGGCGAATGCACGGCAGAAGTCGTTTCCCGACCCGGCGGGAATCACTCCCAGGGTGGCTCCTGTCCCGTAGATGCCGTTGACGACTTCGCTGAGGGTTCCGTCACCGCCGACAGACACAACGGTGTCGTAGCCCGCCTGAGCAGCCTCTCGTGCCAGCAGTTCGGCATGGCCTGCTTTCTCAGTGAAGAAGGCGCGGTAATCCGCCTGAGCCACCTGAAGGCGCTTTTCGATATCAGGCCATACTTTGCGGCAACGCCCGTTGCCGGCGATCAGATTGACGATTAGTGCCAGTTTCGCCATGAAGTTACCTCCAAAAAAGACACCCAAAGCAGAATATGCTTCGGGGCCTTAAATTGATCTATCTTGCTTTGCCTCTGGCATCGATCTTATCAGGTTCAGCGTTCATGTTGCAGGTGCCCTGGAAGACAGCGCCGTCGTTGATGTTTAGTTTGCTAACCGTCACGTCGCCAAAGACTCGACCAGATGCGGCAACTTCCAGAGTACCAGACGCCTTGATATCGCCCTTTACCACGCCGGCGACCTTGACGTTGCGACCCTGTATGCTGCTCTCCACAACACTGTTCTCACCTATGACAACATCGCCGGCCGCCTCAATCTTACCCTCGGCCTTGCCGTCGATGCGCAAGGCGCCTTTTACCTGGAGTGTTCCTGTCAGGTGCGTGCCGACGCCCAGGATCGTTTCAACTCGATCGCCATGCTTGTCTGCCACAAAAGCCCGCCCTTTCCGTAAATAAGGATTATTGCGGCGCTATCTGCCGCCAGTCAGATAACTGTAGGGGTTGACTGCGGTGCCGTTGACCCGCACTTCATAATGCAGGTGGGGCGCGGTGGATCTGCCGGTGCTGCCCACAAGCCCTATCGTCTGCCCCTTGGTGACTGCCTGTCCGACTTTTACATCAATGCGTGAAAGATGCGCATAAACTGTACTAAAACCAAAGCCATGGTCGATAAAAATGACGTTCCCGTACCCGCCGCTGTAAGTCGCCATGACAACAGTCCCTGTGGCTGCGGCATAAGCGGGTGTGCCCCGTGGGGCGCTGATATCTACGCCAGTGTGGAACTCGCGAGACACGCCAAAGGGTGACCTGCGATAGCCAAAGCCTGAGGTAATGGTACCGTTAGTGGGCCTGATAGACGGAGTAGCCATTTCCCTGGCTCGTTGTAGCAACACTTTATTTTCTAAATCCTTGAGACTGTCCTCTGTCTCTGGGATCGATTCTCGTATTTGTTCGATGGTTTGCTGTGTGCGAAGCAGAGTTGCCGCCAGGCTAGTCCCCTGCACCACCGTACTGCCCCTGATCTCTGAACTTACAGCGAGATTACCAACGGAGGCAGAAAGCGAAACTGGCTCAGCGGGTATATCAAGATCCATCATGACACGGATAGATGTGTCAAGATCGCGCACGCTGGCCAACTGCTCACTAAGCGACTGAGTCTGCTTGGCCAGAAATAGAATATGTTCCTGTTGTTGCCGGTTCTCAGACAGCAAAGCATGATAACTGTCGAGTTGCGCTCTGGTCTGACGCAGGGAGTAGACCATGCTAACCGCACTAATAAAGAACGCTATGAGGAACACTCCACCCCAGAAAACAAAACGGTGGGAAAGTTCGAAGTTATAGGTTTCTTCGTTGCTCTTGGGGACGATCATTACTGTGAATGTCTTAGTCTTGCTAGAGCTCAAAGAAGCACCCCCCAATTTACACTGCAAATGTTCGTTTTCGACATATTTCTCCCTTTTCCTGCTTGGACAGATTTTTTTGCTCCCAGCAAAGCTGAAGCCGTGCGTTTATCGCACGGGTAGTTACTTGTCCTTGCGGGGTTGCACCGATTCCAGGCGCAGGCGATCGAGCACAGCCAGCACGCCGGGACTTAACCGCCCGTGCAAAGTGTGGTGAACTCTGGCCGGTGCTTGTCGTTCCCGCATTTCGCTCTGGGCGACCCGCACCCTGTTGCACAGCTCTCTAGCCGGCCATCGCACGGCGCCCTTACCAAAGGCGTAGTTTTGCTCAGCCTGATCCGATGTGGCGATGAATATGCGCTCGGTGCGGGAAAGTTGTGCAATAATGCCTTCAATCACTGTGTCGGCAGAGACACCCTCCGCAGAGAAAATAACTTTGGCGTTTGGCCCCATGCTTTCCTCCCGCACCACACCGCCGGAGACGTGCATGGCATCAAAGACAACTATCAGGCCCATACCCCAATAGGCCGCAGAACTCGTCAGCAAGTTTATCAGCTGAAAGCGGGCGCGGTCAATATCTTCACGGTCCACAAGTCCGTGAGAGGCAAAAGCGCTGAGGACATTATAACCGTCAACGACCAATGTCTCAACCATTTATCTGGGCGGAAGCGTCGAGATGGCGTCTTTGGTGTACCTGCAACGGGGATCCCAAAGCAGCCACTCTTCAAAGCCGGCGTCGTAAACGGCCTTAATCTGAGCCTGAATCTCGGCAACTCCGTAGGTGTGTCGCAACGTGAAATCCTGCAGCCAGGGGCGCATTATCACCTTGTCAGCATTGGGATGAGCCTCAAGGCGTTCCTTAGCGTAAGTAAGACTGCGCAGCACGGTCAAGTACGGTTCCTTGTCCGGATCAGGTATGCCGTAAGTGCCTAAGGCGTAATGCTCGGGGTAAACCATGGGGCACACTACTTCGATGACGTCATATATGTCCTCAAGCATTTGGCCGATTCCCATGTCGTTGGTTGTGAGGGAGGTGACGAGGCCAAATATGTCGGCGGACACCTTAACACCTAACGGCTCCAGCTGACTGCGCGCCTCGGCCAGAAACGCGGCTATCACCTCTACTCGCGACGCCCCTGTAGCGTGAGGATAGCGAATGATACTCAGATTGCCGTCCGAAGGAAATCGCACATAGTCAAACTGTATTTCTTTAAAACCTTTGGACGCAGCCTCCTTGGCAACATCTATGAGGTACTGCCAACTCCTCCAGTTGTGCGGATCAAGCCAGGCTGCCCCCGTGCGGTCGCGCCAGATTGCTCCGCTGGTGGTGCGCACGGCGAGTTCAGGTCTGGCTTCAGCCATGGAAGAATCCTTAAAGGCGACCAGTCTGGCTATGGGGTATATCTCTGCCTCAGCGAGACGCACCATAAGTGCGTCAATATTGCGCAATCGCGTGTCAAAAGCGCCGTACTGCAACGCCCAGGGAACTTCGGTGCGCCAGGGTATCTTGCCGTAATCGTCTTTTACGTCGATTACCACAGCGTTTAGAACCGTGTCTTCAACCCATTGCAGCAATGGGTCGAGAAGGCTTGGCGTGGAAGCAATCCAGGCAGAAACATAAATACCGCGCACTTTTGGGTGCACAAAGGGAACGGGTTCAGGCTTGGGGTCCTCCTTCTCAGGCGGCACAACGGGCGTGCTGGGATCCTCAACGCCCGGTAGTTCACCAGTAGGCGGGACCTCTGGCACCTCGCTCCTCGCCAAAAAACCGGGGTAGACATAGGCCCCGGCCAGGAACACAAATATCAGTAGCGCTGTGGTGCCCAGCGCGAATGCTCTACGACGACGGTACATACGTTTGCTCATATATCTCCTCCGGAAGATCTCCCATGTAAACTATATCATCGCCTATTTATCCTGTGGCGTCAACTTGTGCCCTTTGTCAGTGTTGTGTTTTTGTGCTAAGCTTTTTGCACAGAGTGCCGCGAATTGTGGTGCTAGCGTGAGGAGGCAGTGATATGCAGAGAAGAAGAGTGCTAATTGGGGCGCTGGTGGCGCTCATTGTCATTGGAGCTATACTTTTCTCAGTCGCCAACAGGGGAGTGAGCACTTTGCGAAGGCTGGAGGTCGGTACCGCAACCTTTGACGAGGTGGCCGACGGCACGTATGAGGGGATCTACGAGTTCGGCCGCTGGAATTATAAAGTACGCATAAAAATAGAAGGTGGCAAGGCCATCGATATAGATGTTCTGTCGCCGGCGGGCGATGCGTTCGCCACGAAGGTCACCGAGGCTGTCCTGCAAGCGCAAACCCTCGAAATTGACAGCGTTTCGGGGGCCACTGCCAGCACCAACGCCGTGCTGAAGGCTCTGGAGAACGCCCTGACAGGCAGATAAGTGAAACCTCTCCCGTGCACTTGCGTATTAGCTGGTGTTAGAGAGAGTTGGGTAAGGCCTGCAGGTAGCGAAACGGAGGGATGCAGACATGGGAGCGGGAGGGGGCGCCGCCGCTGCGGCAGCGGCAGCTCATCGAGCAAAACTTCGGGAGGAGGAAGAGCGCTTGACCGGTTATATTCCCCAGGACCTTGAGGGCTGGGAGTTCAAAATTGTGCGGTCATCCGGTAAGATAGTGGGCGATAAATTCGTTCGCCTGGTGGAAGAGGAGAAACTGAACGGCTGGGAACTGGTGGAAAAATTCGACGACAACAGGGTGCGTTTCAAACGCCGCACCGAACATCGTTCCAGGGACGGGATGCAGGGGATAGAGGCCTACCGCACTACTTTTGGGTTGTCGGAAACACGACTAGTCCTAATCGTGCTTGGAGTTATGGCTGCGGTAATGGCTTTGACTATAGTTTTTGTTACCAATCTCTGAGCCAGTCCGTTTGCCCAAGACTAGAAGGGGCTGTGTGAAAAGCTTGGCCGACAAACGACAAAACCTACAATTAACGCAAGAAAGTCCCGTACCACATGCTCAGTGGTGCGGGACCCTTGTTATTACAGGGCAAGTGAGCGCCAAGTGGGGGACTGAGAAGTCACGCCTCTGCTTTTCACACAGCCCCTCTTTCATTATCTCTTATGGGAAGATAGTCATGTTATTATAACCTATGTCCTTGTAAGGAATACTGAAATGGATTGGTTGCTTGTGGTCGTAATCAGTAGGCAGATACGGCGTAAACAGGTCCAGTTCTCGACTCTGCAGCACAAATTGTAGCTGCGAAGCTACCTCATCGTAGGGAGGCCGCTGCATATGTTCGTAACCGCGAATACCATCATAGGCTTTTCGGATGAGGCTCTCGTAATCGAAGTCCGGGACGAAGAGGTCTCCGAGACCAAGCATCTCTCCTGCGGGGCCAAAGCAATAATAAAGCTCCTGAAGGCTGTGGCTTTGATCTCCTGAATGCAACATCCACTGCAATTCCTCGAGAAACGTTATCGGCTTGTCCAGTTTATTGATGGACTCAGTCACCACGACCATTGTGAAAGGTCCGGCATGTCGGACGTAGATTCCTTTGTACAGGGTCCAGTACCCTTCGCCTCGCCCTGCAAAGGAGTTCACAATATCAAGATAACCTGCAAATTCACCCAGAACGAAATCGCGGACTTGTGGCAAGACAGTGGGGGGCATGCGGTATGTCACCATGTATGCGTGGCTTGCGCCAAGATACTCCACAACCTCTGACAGCATTGCGTCCTGGCGGAAATAACCCACTGGCAGAACCATTGCCCGTTGCCCCTCGCTGACATACAGATCTGCTGCTTCATCATAGAAGCGCCTATTGAAACCCACCGCACCAGCAAAATCGTCAAATCGGATACGGACATCCATACCGATAAACCCTACGTCAAACTCCGGCGTGCGGTGATCGAGCACAAGGCACAGGTCCCCCTCATACAAGTAGTAAACCTGATCAGCGCGAACACCGCGAAAAGGTGCCACGAGAACCGGAACTGGAGCCCAGTCAAACATCCCATGTGATTCTTCCGCAGCCTTCAGACCAGCGTAACTGCTCTGCATAACGTCGCTGAGCAGTGACAAGTAGTCGACATCATCGCAGAATATATACTTCAAGGGTATCTCGTTGCCTGTGGCGAGGTCGAAATTGCGCGTTTCTATGCCCTGAACAATATTAGCGCGGCGCGTGTCCGTTACAGCGTATTCCTTGTAGTAACGAACAACGATCGAGAGCACGTCGTTGTAGTTATAAGCCACGGATGCCTCAAGCTGAGCTATTCTCATTCTTGTAACCTCAGGAATCAGGGCCCTTACTCCGCGATAAGGTGGTATGCCTTCGGTGCGGATCTGATCGTAGAGCGCAGCCAGATTGTCGTTGATCTTATCCTGTACCGCCTGATCCTTGAGGCCGGAAATGTAAACCTCCCTGTCACTCTGTACGGAACGGTTTGTGATCTCCAGAGGATTCTCCACATAGTAGTTTATTGGCGCAGGTGAGCGCACCGGCTTTACCAAAAACTCTTCAATCGAACGATGAAGCAAGGGCGCCAGGGGCTCGCCGTCGTCTGACGGCTCCGTAATTGGAGGTGTGGGGTCTTCCGAAGGAAGCGGCGTCTTGGCTACGCATCCTGTCATCGCCATGGCGCCGAGTACAACCACCAGGAGGAGTGCACCGGCGCGTCTAGCGGACTTTGACATAACCCGCTGCCTCTACAGCGTCTTGCCCCTCATCGGACAATATCCACTCGAGCATCTTTCGGACCGGTGCGTCCTCGGTCTCGTTGGAGCGGATTACCGCATAATACGCGGTGCGGAAAGGATACAGGCCAGAGCTGATGGTCGCTTTATCGGGATAGACACCATCCACCTCCAGCAACTTCACCTGATCGTTACCCCACATGTCGGTCACGAAGTAGTAGTACGAATACCCTAAGGCATCAGGAGCGTTGTCGTATGCGGCGACGGCGTCGATCAACTCGCCCATCATGGCCAAAACCCGCTCTTTGGGAGGGGTCATGGGAACCAGGTCCTTCATCACCAGATCAAGGAAACCCGTCTGGCTACCTGAGTTCACCGGCCGCTGATAGGCTACTATGGGTACATCTGCGCCACCAACTTCGGACCAGTTGATGATCTCACCCGTGTAGATTCTCCTGATTTGCTCTACGCTCAATCCCTCAACAGGATTATCCGAACTGGCCAGGAATACGAAGCCCTCGCTTACAATAGGTACCACTTCCAGCACAATGCCCTTTTGCTGAGCCAGGAGCAGTTCCTCTTCAGAGGGACTGGTGACAAAGATAATGTCGGTCAGACCATTAATAAGATTAACGTAAGCCTCGTGGGTCTTGTTGTGCAAAACGTAAGGCCTTGCCTCCTCCACTGCGAGACCCATCAGGACAGCGGCTACGGCCTCAGAAAGAGGTATGGTGGCCGTCGAGCCGTCGACACGAGGATAGGTCTGTGGAGAGAATATGGCTGTGGGAGAGGGTGGCAAAGGCAGTTCAGGCGTGGGATCGACAGAAGGCGTTTTTGGTGTACATGCCACCGACAATGCGGCTACGCATGTGAGCAGCACAAGAATCCGGCTAAGCTGTCTTTTCATAGGTCTCCTCTCCTTGGGAGCAAGCCTAGACGGTCTGACCGTTCTTACGACCTTCTGCTATGCTCCTGGCAGCGGCATACGCTGTCTCTCTCTTGTAGTCGCTGTTCCAGCGGTTGACGCCAATATAGTCAAATATTACCGCACCTGTATGACGACAGAAACGCTCCATTTGTTCCAGACAGCTTAGCAGCCCATTTCCTGAGCCGCCTGGCACAGCGATGAGCAGGGCTTGCTTGCCGCTAAGTGCGCCTTCCTGGCCAAACTCACAGCGGCGCACCCTGTCCATGAAGTTCTTTAGCGGTTCGCTGACTTCCCACCAGTAGACAGGTGTGGCCAGCACAAAGGCGTCGCACGACGCCAGTACAGCCTTAGCATCGGCGAAGCCGTCTTCGATCACGCAGCGATGCTCAGCGCGACAAATCCCCCACCCATCATCGCAAACCTGACAGGGCTGCAAACCTAATTCGCATAACTTGAGTTCCATTACTTCGGCTCCTCCGTCGGCGGCACCCCGTTTTACAGCGTCGATAATACTGTGGCACAGGCCCTGTGACTTGGGAGTTCCGGATATCACTGCGATTCTCATTATCTTCTCCTCCTGCTCATATGGGTTTTGTGGCTAAAATCTCCTTCGGCAGTCTTCGTGCTAAATGGCTCTATAGATTGGGAACTTGCCAGTCGATAGGTTTCAGGCCATGTTCCTTGAGAAAGCTGTTGGCGCGCGAAAAGTGGCGGCAACCAAAGAATCCGCGGTGCGCCGAAAGCGGGCTTGGATGTACCGAAGTGAGAATCAGGTGTTTGTCGTCCCTTACCGAAGATGCTTTTTCCTTGGCGTGATTACCCCACAGCAAAAACACCACCGGATCTTCCTTTTCATTGACGAGCTGGATGACTCTATCGGTGAACCTTTCCCAGCCCCTGTTGCGGTGCGACCCAGCAGCACCAGCCCGGACCGTCAGGCTGGCGTTGAGCAATAGCACTCCCTGCCTGGCCCAGGGAAGCAAGCAACCGTTGTTGGGGATTGAACAGCCCAGATCCTCGGCAAGCTCCTTGTAGATGTTCTGTAGCGAAGGCGGCGTATCAACACCAGGCAGCACTGAGAAGGCCAGCCCGTGGGCCTGACCTGCGCCGTGATAGGGATCCTGCCCCAGTATTACCACCTTCGTTTCCTGACGCGACGAGCATTTCAGGGCAGTGAAGATGCTGTGCATATCCGGAAAAATCTGTTGAGTGCGATATTCCACCTTCAGGAACTCGCGCAGACCTAGGTAGTAGTCTTTTGTGAACTCATCTCGCAGAAGTTCGTCCCAATCATTGTCAAACCTCACCATGCGCAACACCTCCCCGTGTCCATTGGCATACTTCGATATATGAAGGGGTGTTTCCTTGTTGCCATGAATATAGTAAAGCCCGCGACTGGCGCGGGCTTCTATAAACATAAATATATTGTGTGGTTGGCTGCGACGGTGAGAGTATGGCCCTTAGCCGCCGGTCATGCTCTGCACCAGAAGGTGTTATTTTCCGGGAATCGGGATTATGACTTCAACTCTGTTCTCGTAGGCGTCCTTGATGGCAGCGATGATGTTGCCATGAGGATCGTTTACGCTCATTGTTGCGCCAGTCCTGACATCCACGATATAGGCTTTCTCGTCTGCAGTGAGACCGTTGAACTTCGCGGCGTCCAGCTCATTGGTGGAGTTGGGAGCGAGCGGACGTCCGTTTCTGTCAGATGTGTACTTCACTACCCAAGCCTCGAGCTCGGCAATGGTCATACCTTTGAACAAC
>DDWC01000098.1 GCA_002345475.1 Firmicutes bacterium UBA2296 | reverse complement strand
AAAGGAGCATCTTATGTCGGATAAAACATATCACCACGGGAATCTGCGGAACGCGCTGATCGAGGTTGGCATTTCCCTGATCCATTCAGAAGGGATCGAACGGCTTTCGCTCCGGCGTGTCGCCGCGCTCTGCGGCGTCAGTCAGGCCGCACCCTATGCGCATTTTGAGAATAAGGAAGCGCTGCTGGATGCCATGCGCGCTTATGCGACAGAGCGGTTCACCCAGGCGTTGGAGGCGGCAATGCAAACGGTGCCGAACGAAGACGACCCGGAGCTGCTAGTTGAGATGGGTAAGCAATATGTGCTGTTCTTTCTCGAGAACCCGCAATATTTCAACTTCATCTTCTCGCAATCGTGGATGCAGATCGATCTTGATCTGACTAACGATTCACCGACGAATTTTCCGCCGTTTCTGCTGCTGAAAACGAACACGGTGCGGATCTACCGAAAGCTCGGCGTGCCGGACGAGAAGATTGAAGACATGGTGATTGCCATGTGGGCGAGCGTGCACGGGCTTACCTCCATCGCAACCATGAAAAACGTGCATTACTCAAAAAACTGGGGGGACAAAATTGAGGACATCATTCAAAACGTCTGACGGCGCACGGGGGGTGCGCCCGATCAGACCCGGTAGGTGGCTGCTGCTGATTCCGGTGGCCATGCTCGCCGCAGCTGCGCTTTTTGCGCTGAGCATCTTGATCAATAGTCCGGGTGAACCGGAAGAGTTTCTGAACGGGGATGGGACGAGGATGGAAAACAGTATTTCGGAGAAGATATTCGTTGAGATCAACGGAGTAAAACAGGGGATGTTCCTTCGGGGGAAGGACGCCGCCAATCCCGTTCTCCTGTTTGTGCACGGCGGCCCCTGCTTTCCCGAGTATTTTCTGTTTGATCGCTACGAAACGGGGCTGGAGGAGCTGTTCACCGTCTGCTATTGGGAGCAGCGCGGCGGCGGGCTGTCCTACACGAAGGGCATGGACCCGAACAGCGTGACTATGGATCAACTCAAGCAGGATACCATCGCGGTCACCGATTATCTGCGCGAGCGGTTCGGGCAGGAGAAGATCTATCTGATGGCGCACTCCGGCGGAACGTTCTTCGCCATTCAGGCGGCGGCGGAATCTCCCGAACGTTATAGCGCCTACATCGGTATCGCGCAAATCGCCGATCAGGCGGAGTCCGAGCGGCGCGCATATACTTATATCAAGCAGCGCAGCGAAGAGACGGGAGACCGGAAAACGCTCAAGCAGCTTGCCGCGTATCCTGTGTTAGAGCAAGAGGAAGCTGTGAAGCCGTTCTTTCAGTCAATGGTGCGGGATCAGTCGATGCATGCGCTCGGCGTCGGCACGATGAAGAGCATGCGCTCGGTGATGAAGGACGTGTTCCTTCCGGTGCTGCTGTGCAAAGCGTATACCGTACAGGAGAAGATCAACTATTGGGCGTCGAAATTCACGTTTATCCGGCAAACAAGCCTGCACGATGAAGTGCTCGCGACGGATCTGACGCAAAAGGTGCAGTCGTTGGAAATTCCGGTGTATTTTTTTAGCGGGGCATATGATATGACCGCAAATGTAGATCTATCAAGGGAGTTTTTAGAGAGCCTGCAAGCTCCCATGAAGGGGTTCTACACGTTCCCAAACTCGGCGCACAGCCCGCTGTTTGAGGAGCCGGAATGGATGATTGAGATTATGAAAGAAGATATTCTCGTGGGTGTGAACAGCCTTGCGGATGAAGCTTCAAAATAATAGAAAAGATATTTCGTGGGCAAAAAAGCCCTGCGGATAAGGTTTAAAAATAAGAAGGAGAAAGAACATGAAAAAGAAACCAAAAAAGGTGTGGATCATTTTACTCATCATAGCGGCGCTTCTTGTGCTGCAGACACTGCCGGTTTTCTTCCCGAAACCGCTCGGCAGCATCGAGATGGCGGACGAGCGCATCCGGCTCTACTATCAGCCGGGCGATGAAAAAGGCGCAAGAGAGGTCTTCGACCTGCTCAACGAAAAATCCGGCGAAATCTACGAGAAGATGAACTTTACAAGCAGCACGCCGACGAACGTGTACCTTTACAAAACCCAATGGCAGCTCGCCATTCGCGAAGCCGGTTTTGCGACGCTGATCATAGCTCCCCCGTGGCACATTGGCGACAGCCACAACGGCAACATCATGATGGTTTCGCCCTATACCCCTGTGCGCGTGCATTCGCACGACAGCATTCTGATTGCGACGCTGCACGAGCTTGTACATTCGATCGTGTTCCAGATCAATCCGGAGTTGAACTATTTCTGGGACAACGGATTGGCTACCTATCTTTCCGGTCAGACGATGGATGAGAGCGTGGTTGAAACCATGCCGATTCCTACGATCACGCAGATGCACACCGACAACGGGCTGGAATTCGCCAATATGGGCGGCTACGAGTATTCGCGTAACTACATCGATTTCCTCGATCAAACCTACGGCTGGGATAAAATCGCTGCCTATGCTGCGGGTGAGGGCGATTATGAATCGATCTTTGCTGCGAGTGAGGCGGAGCTTTACGTCGCCTGGTGCGAATATTTGGGCAAATAACATACAACAACAAAACCCACAGAAAGGGAACACATGAATCGCGAAGCAATTATCATCTGCCAGTCGCTCTATCGGGGGAATACCCAGCGTCTGGCAAAGGCTATGGCATACACAATCGGCTGCCGCGTCGTCTCCGCGGAGGACGCGCTGAATATGGATCTTTCAAGATACAAGATCGTTGGTCTCGGCTCGGGTATCTACTTTACCGCGCATCATCCGAGGCTCGTCGAGGTGGCGGAAACGCTCCAGGCAGATCAGCGCGCGTTCGTTTTCTCGACGCGCGGCGCGCCGATGGTGGGCAGCTATCACCGCGCAATCAAGGATACTCTCAAAGCGCGCGGCGCGCAGGTCATCGGCGAGTTTTCGACAAAAGGATTTGACTGCACAGGTCCGTTTATCCTCGTCGGCGGCGGCAACAAAGGAAGACCCAACGAGAAGGACGAGCAAAAGGCGATGCGCTTTGTTCAGCGGATTTTGCCGCAATATACAGTCGACGACACGGCAACGGAACAGGGCCACTTCGTCTCGATCAATGCGCATTGCGTTGCCTGCGGAACATGCGTCTCCGTCTGCCCACTGCAAGTGTTCTCGTTCGAAGGCGAACAGGTGAAGCCGACGGGCGAGCTCGACTGCATCCATTGCGGTATGTGCCAGCGTGCGTGCCCGGAACGGGCAATCGCTGTCCGGCACGGGTTCAAAGACGCGATCGGAATCGCGAAACGGCATGCAAAGCGCACAAGCCTCTAAGACTATCAGCAAACAAAAACATACGCGAGCTAAACAAAAATCACCCTTTTGGGTGTTTTTTTGATCACTAAAGTGTAAGCAGCCGTGCGAAATCGCTGAATCGGTGTATACGGTGATTGAGTCATTGACGGTTCATCCCAAAGGACACTACAATGGAATCAACCAGATCATTGAAACCGTCAAGAAAACGACGTTGGAAAGAGGTTCTTATGAAAAATGTCGTCATCACCGGAAGCACGCGCGGCATTGGCCTCGCGATGGCAAAAGAGTTTCTCAAGGCCGGGTGCAACGTCACGCTGTCCGGCAGGGGCGAAAGCCTCAGCCCGGAGGTTGTCGAGGCATTGCAGCCGTATGAAGGACGCTATCAATACGTATCTTGCGATGTACAAAAAAGAGCGGAGCACGAAGCACTTTGGTCGGCCGCGGTCGCAACGTTTGGCGCGGTGGATATCTGGATCAACAACGCAGGACAGAATGCGCCGCACGACTGGATTCAGAACACGCAGGAGTGCTATGTCTGTGCGGTCGTCAGCACCAACATCACCGGCATGATCCTTGGTTCGCAGGTTGCGGCAAAGGGCATGTTGGAGAAGGGGCACGGCGCAATTTACAGCATGGAAGGCCTCGGCTCCAACGATATGATCCAGCAAAAGACGATTCTCTACGGTACCAGCAAGCGCGCGCTGACGTACTTTATGAAAGGGCTTGCAAAAGAGCTGAAAGGATCGGGCGTGATCGCCGGGCGTCTCTCGCCGGGCATGATGCTAACCGACTTCATCACCAAGACGCCCGACGGCGCCGTCGCCGCCATCGAAACCGACGAGCGGTTCAAGAAGATATTCAATATTCTTGCCGACAAACCCGAGACAGTCGCGGCGTTCTTCATCCCGCGCATGCTGAAGAACACAAAAAACGACAAACAGATCGCTTGGCTCACGGGCGGCAAAGCGATGTGGCGGTTTATGACCGCGCCGCTGCGCAAAGGCCGTTTGGTTTAAGAAAGCTGCGATCCCATTTGCCGGAGAAAACAGGAGAAGCGAATGAACTTGACAAAGGTTTGGCATCAGGAGGCGTTTCAAGGCACGCACCGTAAAAAAGGATATTTTGAGGGTTGGTATCTCAAGCTCATCGATCAAACGCGTACAGCGGTGTTCGCGTTGATTCCCGGTGTTTCGATCGGAAAGACAAGAGAAGAGTCTCACGCGTTTGTCCAGCTGATCAACGCGGTCACGGGGAAGACGGAATACTTCCGCTTTACCTTTGACGCGTTCTCGGCGAATCATAAAAAGTTTGACGTACGCATCGGCGGCAATCATTTCTGGGAAGGCGGAATAGACGTCGATCTGCAAAACGAAACGACGAGCCTGAAAGCCAACCTGCGTTTCGAAAATATCGAAAAGTACCCGACCTCGTTGCTGCATCCCGGCATCATGGGGCCGTTCTCGTTTGTACCGGGCATGGAGTGCTATCACGGCATAGTCAATGTTCACCACGAGATAGAAGGAGAACTTGCCATTGATGGTGAGACACTGGACTATTCCGGCGGACACGGTTACATCGAGAAGGACTGGGGCCGGTCTTTCCCCGAGTCGTGGATATGGCTGCAGTGCAACTACTTCGCAGAGCCTGATGTATCCCTGATGTTCTCTCTGGCCAAGATTCCCTTACTCGGCACCCGCTTCCTGGGTATGATCTCTTTTCTGCGTCTGGGGGATCAGGAGTACCGTTTCGCCACGTACACCCGCGCCAGGTTGAGGCATTGTAGTTACGCCCATGACACTCTTAACGTTGTAATCGAGGATAGACGTCATCGTTTGACTATACGGGCAGTTCACGGACCTGCCGGCCTCCTGGCCGCCCCCAAGAACGGCATGATGACCAGCACTGTCCTTGAGAGCATAAGCGCTACAGTGGAAGTCTCTCTTGCTTACCTCAATGGCCAGCATATCTATGTTGGGCAAGGAACTAACGCAGGGATGGAATTTGTTGAAGGAATACTAAAGAACTGAAAGCTTGGAGTTGATGAGTATGCGGGAACTGCGGACCAAGAGACTGGTGCTGAGGGAGATGCCTGCAAATCTGATTGCAGACTGCCTGCATGATCCAGAACACGCCTTGCTCTCACTAGGGCTAAGGCCAGCAGCCCAGTGGCCCACTGCTGACACCCGTGACATTCTTTCTATACTGGCGCAGATGGTCGACCCCACAACCTCCAATACCGGTTTTAACACGTTCTGGCTAATAGCAAGGCAGAATGACAAAATTGTCATTGGAGACGCAGGATTCAAAGGGAACCCTTCTCCCCACGGAGAGGTGGAAGTGGGGTACGGCATTGTGCCTGATGAGTGGCAAAAGGGCTATGGTTTCGAAGCGGTACAGGCACTGGCAAACTGGGCCGTGGAACATGACGAAGTGCGGATTGTTCGCGCGGAGTGCCATAAGGACAATTCTGGCTCGATAAGGATACTGATGAAGTGCGGATTTACCTTGCGAACGGAAGCCGACGGCATGCTTTTCTGGGATAAGCAACGAACAGACATAGGTGGCAACATCAATCAAGGATGAGGTTCTTAGCCGAGGGCTCGTGATGTCTGACCCAAAACCAATGAAGGCACCCCCGAAATCCTCGGTGGGTGCCTTCATTGGTAAGAGTCTTAAGGTCAATCTGGGATAGATATCATTGTTCACCTGCAGAAGATAGGCGAACTCCAGGCCATATGGCCGTCTTCCTGCAACACCCTCACCCAAAACGCATTGCCGTGCTCATCATGTTTGTGTTCTATGCCCACAAATGTGTGATCGGTAGAGCACGCTGCGACAAAACCAGGCAAGTCCTGAAAATCCTCGTTGGCCAGGCCCACTTCGACCTTAAGGTTGACCCCACCCGCCGGGTAAATCTTGATGCCCTCGCCAATTTCAGATGGTTTGAAGGAGAACTCAATCCTCTCGGAGCTAAACACAATCTCGGTGTGCGAATCAAAATCAAGTTCCAGTATTATCCCGTCGTAATCTCCCGATGTGTTAGAGCGCCATGCCACCGATGTTGGCGTTCTGTCAACTATGCCCTGATCGCGTCTGTCAAAGGAATACTCTCTCGCCGATATAATGCGTCCGTTTTCTACTTCCAGTTTGCCATCCCATCTGGTAGACTTCTTTCTCGTCTTGACCCGCACACCGCTCCAGGCGATGCGTATCTTCGTCTTGCTCTTGGGCCTAAGGTTCACGTGTCCAATTTTCTCATCCCAATTGTAGAGTTCGATGGTGTCCAGAGGAGAATTACCGTAGGCTCTCACCCTCAGATGGTCTGGTTTCTCTCCATTTACTTGCTGCCCCATACGGAAATCTCCCATGTTTGTATCCAGGGCAATCCGGCTGAAGGTAGTAGCGTAGCAACGCCGAGCCTTCAAGGCACCCCAAACAGCTTCACGGGTTAGAGATGCAGCGTACAGGCCGGTGAACCCGCTGGCCACATCGAAGGAGGAAGCCTTTCCGTCCTTGCTGAGCGGGTACGACATACCTGGCCTGCAGGTGTGGTCGTCACTGGTCGCAATGAAGCCAACTGGTAGTCTGGCTCGCATGGCTTCGAAGATGAACCATTCGAAAGTCCCGTGATGCGAATGTACCTCTATTACAGGAGTAAAACACGGGTTGAAGTGGCAGAGCTCAGCGTGCCTTCCGCCGATGTGCGGGATAATCATTACATCGCGGCGATCCCCCAGCCTGGCGTACAGCTCCGGTAGCGTGGGTGCATTGTACTCAACATCTACGCTACCCGGATCCTCGAGCCAATTGCTGTTTGGGAAAAAGAGCGGACTATCGTCAAAGAAATAGACGTTATGGTCTCCCCCATTTCCGGTAAGCCCCGACCATTCATAGCCAAGAAAAGTGACAAACCTCCCAGGCTCGTTGTACCTTGCCGTGGCCTCCCGGACCAGTTCCCACTTGGCACGATTGATCTGGAAGTCATTGCCCTGCCAGGCACAGAAATCCACTGCCGCTCTGTCCCGGGCAAAGGAAAAGTAGCTATCCATGCTCCCCGTACCCACGGTGAAACTAGTCTGCCCGTGCATATCGCCGAAATAGAGCTTTTCTTCACTATTGCCGACCAGGTGAACGTTGCTCAGTGCGGACATACCGGATGATTTCGCCTCGGCCCGGAAGTAGTATGCGCCGCCCGGCAGTTCTGTCGGCCAGCAAAATGTAAGGAGTCCTGCGCACTCAGACTTCATTTCCAGCATGATAGTCCCCTGTTCATTAAATGGCGAGACTGACAACAATGACACTGTTATCTGATCTTCAAAGCGCTCCGCAATATTGCCGTAATAATCCACGGCGCGGATGAGGATGGAGTTGTCGCGCCTGCCATCTCTCACTGCGGGCGCAACTACGTGGATTTCGTGCGCTTCACCTGAGCAAATCGGAAATGCGATGTCTTTTGGCAGCCGCTGATAGCGGCGGGATCCGTAAGGATCGACGAAGACACGAAACTCGTGTTCTTCTTCGCAGAATGTCTGAGCTCGAATGCCGGGGCTACCCAGGCTGGTATCGCCAAGACAAACCGAGATTGTGTCACCCTGCACCAGGTAGCCGTCATAGACGGTAATCAATATGCTGTTGTTAAACGGCCTTTCAAACATATCTATTTCAGCCCTGATGCTGGCCGCGCCATTGACCTTGACGGTAGTATAGCCCAGGGTCGATGGATTATCGAACTGAGGCATACCCCAGTCACTTGGGTTTCGCCAGGCAATTCGCAAGCTTCCGGTATCATCTACCCCGTACTTCCCCACCGTATAGGTTATACACCAGGTGCCGATTTCACCGGCGATTACTTCGTCTATATTATCCATCACAACATGGCCGAGATATTCGTTGGTCAGAATCACGCTGCCACCTCCACATTTTTGCCATTTGCATAGCCTACTCTACCTGAGCACAGTTGCAATATGCCCAGAGTACATAGGCAAACTTACCCGACGACAGTGCCAATCACTCACTAATCAGCAGGTTTTCCGCGAGCCCGCCCACAAAGGAGAGACGACAAACGCGCTTCCTATTCTATCAGAGCTGCGATCTGGTCAACTGCTTCTTTTGATTCAGGCAGACTGAAAAGCACCCAGTCATGCAACATATCTGCATACTCAAAGTACCTGATGGTTACGCCCCTCTCTTCGGCCATCTTTTTGAGTCTCCTGACGTCTGCCAGCAGTATGTCATTGGTACCTATGAAGATGCTTATTTCTCCCAGTCCGTCCAAGTCTCCGTTTATCGGGCTCAGAAGATGATTGCTGAGTGAGTCGCCCCCGGCGTAGGACATGGCCGCCTTCCTCAGGCTACTGACTGCCAGAATGGGGTCCCTCGATTCCAGGTCTTTAATTCCTTCATTCTTTAGCTCGAGGTCTAACCATGGAGACACCATAATGATCTGGGCGGCGCTATCAACGCCCTCGGCTTTCATCGCCTGGGCCAGGGACAGAGCAAATCCACCTCCGGCGGAGTCGCCCATCAGAATGACGTTGTCCGCGCCCACCCTGTCGACAAGATCTTTGTAAACCGGTATCACCATCCGATAGGAATCAATGTATGTATGTTTTGGCGCCAGCGGATAATCCGGTGCTACAAAAGTGTGCCCACTTGCCTGAACAAGCTGAGACACGAATTTCCAGTGGAACTTGCTGAAGCCGTACACATAAGCCCCTCCATGAAGATATAGCACATGCTTGCCGTTCAACCCATCTTTCGTCTTCAATGTGTAGACACTTCTGCCAAGAACCTGGCTCTTTTCTACATCCAAGGACCTATAGATGCTATTCGGAGGCTTGCTGCCTTTACCGACGCCGCGCCCCCCATCTTTCACGGAATTGCCCATCATCTTCTTCAGATTCGCAAGCTTCAGAATGCGATTAAGAGCTTTGGCCTGGATACTGACCACCCGTGCACCCTCTCCCTCCTTGACCGAATAACCGCGCTTTGTGAATGGCGTTGCTGAGGCTATTTTCATGATAATTCGACATGACATTGTCTGAAAAAGTATTTATAATCTGATTGTTAGCATTCTTCCCTTTACTTGAGTTTACAGCTTCCTGAAGAAAAAGTCAGTGACAGAATGGACAAGGGGTGTTCTCCTGCGGAATTAGAGCGGCCCTGTCGGGAAAGAGGTGAAGATTATCACGCATGGACATTTCGACGCCATAGTTGTCGGCGCCGGCATGGCCGGGCTAACGTCGGCTGCCTATTTGTCCAGAGACGGTTACCGTGTTCTTGTAATCGAAAAGGAAAAGAATAGCGGCGGACTTCTGGGAGCCTTCTCCATAGACGGGCACCTGGTTGACCGCGGAGCGCGCGGCATCATTGATTCGGGAATCTTCACTCCCATGGTGAAGCAACTGGGACTGGATATTGAGCTACTACCTAATCCGGTCAGGATTTCTGTAGGTGGGCACTCCGTAGACTTCGCAGACGAATCAAGCATTGAGGACTATGGGGCCATGTTGCACCGGCTATACCCTGAACATCAGCAGGAAATTTACAGAATCGTCATGGATATTAAGAGAGTCATGGTCTATATGGATGTGCTGTATGGGATCGAGAACCCGCTGTTCATGTCCAAGCCCTATGACCAGACTTATCTGCTGAAAACGCTGCTCCCGTGGACATTAAAGTTCATGGTCAATATGCGTCAGGCAATGAAGCTTCTGGAACCGATTAACGACCACCTGCGCAAGATCACTTCCAACGAATCACTGATCAATATAATCACGCAGCATTTTTTTGAAGGCACGCCAACCTTTTTTGCTCTGTCCTATTTCTCTTTGTATCTTGACTATCTATACCCCAAAGGGTCAACACAAACCATTGTCGATAGCATGGTAGACCTCATTATGCGGCATGGTGGCCTCATTATGAACGGACAGGAAGTCGTTGGCATCGATGCTGACAAGAGGCAGGTTCAGCTCAGTGAAGGCGGGCATTATATCTATGATCAGCTGATCTGGGCAGCGGATCTGAACTCACTTTACCGATGCCTGAATCCCGGACGCTGGCCTCCCTCACCTTTGCAAGCGCGAGTCCAGGAGAAACAGGAATTCTTAAGCTCCAAAAAGGGCGCGGATTCGGTTCTATCGTTATACATAATCACCGATCAACCTCCGGAAGTGTTTCGGGACATCAGTGGCCCTCACGCCTTTTACACCCCATCGTCACAGGGGCTCTCCGGCATTGCCCTCTCGGATTTGATGGATGAACAAAGGTGTTTCACCAATGATCCAGACCGGATTTTCGCCTGGCTTGAAGCGTTTGTTAAGGAGAACACCCTGGAAGTATCCATTCCCTCCCTGCGCGATCCTTCACTGTCTCCGCCCGGAGAGAGCGCGCTCATTGTGTCTTTGCTGTTTGATTACCGACTGGCTCGGCACATTGCGGATTTAGGCCTGCATGAGCAGTTCAGGCTGAAAATGGCGGAGCTCATCATCAAGAGTCTCACGGGGTATTTCCCGGACCTGCCCCCACATGTGCGAAAGACAGTGATGACAACGCCCTTGACTATCGCCGCAAGGACCAACAACACGGAGGGTTCGCTGACTGGGTGGTCGTTCGCTAACAGGCCTTTCCCGGCAGAGTATCGTTTCTTGCAAGTAAGTCAGTCAGTTCGTACGCCTGTTGACAACATCAAGCAAGCAGGCCAGTGGACTTTTAACCCTGCAGGTGTACCGGTTTCGATATTGACCGGCAAACTGGCCGCAGATGCGGTGATTAAGGATCTAAAAAAGAAGAAGAAAAAGGAAAGGGGGAAGGCCCATGAGTGAAGAGGACGGCGCAATTTCCTTACAGAATGCTCCGCTTGAGCCCCTGAATGTCGATCTGGTTTACCGCCTCTGGTCCGAGACGTACAACACAGAAGGCCAGCCAGACTGGTCTCACCTGTTTCCATACTATGCCCAAGATATTGTCTTCCAGGATTCTGTGCAACGGATTGAAGGCTATGAGCCGTTTATTGCCATGTGCCGGCGACTGTCAAACCGTTGTCAGAGGGTGCACATGGAACTGAAGAACGTAATGCAGAAAGACAACGTGATCATGATGGAATGGGTAATGACCATGTCGTTTCAGAAGTACCCGGAGACTCCGTTGTACGGAAGCACACGGCTAACGCTTAACGACCAGGGACTCATAATTGAACAGCGCGACTATTATGATCTGTGGGGAGACATCTTTAATAACATACCCCGTTTCAACAGGATGTACCGCAAGTTCATGGCCAGGAAGTTTGGATAGGAGGCTGACGCCAGTGCGATTTCAGCTGCCGGACGAACTGATATTTTTAAAGAATAGGCGGATGCCGCAAAAGCGCAGCACGGCCACGATGGCGGGCAAGGTAGTTGTCATTACCGGTGCTACATCAGGGGTGGGCTATCAGGCCGTTCTGCAGTTGGCCAAAGGAAAGGCGCACATTGTCATGATTAATCGCAATGCCGAGAAGTCGGCTAAGCTGCAACAGCAGCTGCAAGATGACTACGGCGTCCAGGTAGACGTGGTCCTGGCTGACTTGAGCGACCTGCAGGAAGTCAGGAGTGCCGCAGATTCAATCCTGATGTCCTTCCCTAAAATCGACGTTCTTATTAACTGCGCGGGTATGCATTCCACCCGGGCGACATACACCAGAGAAGAATTTGAAACCGTCTTTTGTGTGAATCATCTTTCTTCATTCCTGCTCACACACCTCCTGTTGCCAAGGCTCCAGGAGAGTGCACCGGCACGAATTCTGCAGGTGAATTCGGAAGGACACCGCTTCAACGGACTGAATCTTGATGATCTGCACTGGAAGAAGAGGGTCTACACCGGATTGCGCGGCTATGGTGCGTCCAAGACTGCGCAGCTCTTAACCCTGTGGGAAATCAACGATGAGTTACGGTGCTCGGGAGTGTCAATTAACGCCATGCATCCCGGCGATGTCAAAACTAACATTGGCAGCAACAATGGCTGGCTTTATCGATTCTTCTCCCGGTATTTTATCGGTCTTATGCTGGGTGATCCCAGGGTCTCTGGCGAGTCCATTTATTACCTGGTGGCTGACCCCGCCATGCGCGACGTCAGCGGTAAGTTCTTTCACCTTACGGTAGAAGAGAAACCGGCGAAACACGCGCTTGATCGCGGTAAAAGCAAGGCTGTCTACGCCATAAGCAAAGAACTGACTGGTTTGATGTAACAGTGTCTGACATCCCCCACTAAAATGCCCCGCGGAGCCCTAACCTGGGCTCGCGGGGCTCGTTGTTTCAGTGTGACCCAATACTGAGGACAGAGCATTAGCTGATGTTCGCTTGTTGGCTCAGTCGTTCACAGAGTCACTTTCTTTTTGTGGAACGCAGAAGGCACAAGTCGATATGCTTCCTTCTTGTCCATCCTGGTCATGTACCGCGTAGCAATCCGCTCAGCGCAGTTCGGGCAGAATATCGCCCCATGGTACTGCGAAAAGTCTACCACCCCGTCGATGATTCGCTCGTTGTACATCTTAACAAAATTGCTCTCGCCAACCTTCTGGTAATGCGCAATGAAAGTCTTGCAGCGAGCGCAACTGACCGCCAGAACATGACTACCACGGACTTTCCTGCAGTTCAGGTTTGGAATTACTTTCATAGCGTTGCTAACCTTCCACACTGGTATCTGCCGCCGTTTTGACCTCTTAAGGGAACAATCCGCGTAAAACCATGGCCCATGGCTATTGCACCTCCAAAGCAATACTTACACCGCTCTCCTGACTCCGACAACTCAATTATACCAAATCCAAACCTCTGCTTCAGGTACAGGACTGGCTTCCTGCTTGCGGCAACCGGGGAACAGCGAACAAAACCTCGCCTCAATAACCCCGTTGACGTAACCAGCCAAGCCGCTCCACAGTCGCCATAACGTTGGCAATCTTCGTAATCTCGCACACGCCCCCAGCCGGCTTGGCCCTCGACCATTTCCGCTCCTTGCGCTGTGTTCTGACAACATTTCCAAGCATTAGCTCACCTCGTGGTAGGATTTGGGCCATATGTGGGAGAATAATAGGATTAGTATTAGAGCTTTGCCAGGATTGGTAATGACCCACACTAATAAGAGAGCCTCGACTCTCTCACCAGCATCTGCAAGCAAACCAGAATGGGCCAGCTCTTCTATGAATACGGGTTTGCCGGTTCCATCCAGATGCAGAAAACGGCATGCTCAAACTGAAAAAGGAATCTACATTTGGGTATGATTTCCGCCAGGACCCGAAGGCGTGCTAACGGTTTTTTGCATTGGTAGCAGTTGCCGCCTTCACCAATCTTGTTTCCACGCAACTCGACGCCTTGTTGTAAGAGTCGTCCCAATCACGAAACTGCCTGCCCCGCAGAAGCACCGGGTTGGCATCGATTGCACGAGTTTGCTGAAGCTTCATTCAATCAGGCTAATTCTCTTCGATGCCTTCCCTAAGCTCATAGTGACAAGCGACGGTAGTTGCAGGTACCAGAACTCGTGAGGCGACTCTCGTCGGTTACATCGCTATGACGCGGCCAGGGCTGGAGACTATGTCACTTTGTGCACCATCTTCGATTACAGGGTTCGTGGAGTTCGCAGTAGGGTTGGGAACGGAGTGGCGTCAGCCTGACTTCATTGTACAGGTGACGGCCTCCGATGCCACAGCCTTGACGGAGCCGGCTTGAGAAATACACCCAAGCAACAGGAAGACTCCGACCGGCGATCCCGCCGATAGGAGGCCTTTGCATTGCGCATGGAAGGGAGATGGATACATTTGAGGGCGTTTCTAGACGTTGAAACTACCGGATTCGAGCCAGGCCAGATTGCCCAGTTGTCTTACATCATCACCGACGATGAACTGAACGTCCAGATGGCGAAGAACTTCTTTTTTTCAGTTGACAGTATGCCTCGCAAGGCATCGGATGTTCATGGTCTGACGAAACCCAAGCTGAAGAAGCTATCTGGTGGCAAGATATTCGCAGATCATGCACAGGAAATCCACGGCGACCTTGCCAACACTGATGCTATCTGCCATAACACTAAGTTCGACATTGCCTTTCTGGAGGCCGAGTTCAATCGACTTTCAATGAGACTACCTTGCGCTCCTGGCGCGTGCACCATGCTTCACTACACGGACATCTGTGCCCTTCCCGGCGGGCCACGAAGTCAGTACAAATGGCCAAAACTTCATGAGGCAATGGGTGCCGCAAAAATCTCCTCCAAAGTAGCCCGGACGACGGCAGCTGAGCTATTTGGTGAAGAGGACTTGCCCTTTCACGATAGTCGCATGGATGTTGCGGCTGTATACTCCATATGCAAATCGATGGGGAGGACAGCGGTTGATGAAATGGTTTCCTCGTATCGCAATCCTCCAATGACTACACTATCTGTCATCAGCCCATACCTCACACTTGGGCGCATCCTTATCTACTTGTGGATCGCCATATCTCTGGGATTCATCTTCGACAAAGACTCCCCCACAAGCATGGGGATTACTTGCCTCGGCTTGGGCATCTTCTGGCTTTATAGGAGTTTCCGCAAACAATCGTAGTAACGATTAGAGAACAACAGGGAGGCAGACCATGATAACAGCAGAGACACGGCACCGGTACGCTACGGTATATGAGGCAACTATGATCGTGCTCGCCCTAGTGGTAGTAGGACTATTCCTGGCCGAACTTGGCGGTCTTATCCCCGAGCAGCACATCCAGGTAGCACATCGAATCGACGCTGCGGTTCTCGTAGTCTTTGCAGTCGACTACTTCACTCGCCTTGTACTCGCGAAACAGAAAGTGCAGTTCATGAAGTCCAACGTCCTGGACATTGTGGCCATTATCCCCTTCAGCTCCGTGTTCCGCATAGCCCGGCTAGCCCGCGTGGTCAGGCTGGCTCGGCTTACGAGGCTATCTAGAGCAACCAGATTTGTCCGAGTTATGTCCCGGTTTGGCGTAGGCATGAAAAAGATCCGGGCCTTCCTGGACACCAACGGACTCATCTATGCGCTGTATGCAACGTTTTTCATAATTGTTGCCGGCAGCCTTTCCCTTATGCTGATCGAGGCTGAAAACCTAAGCGTGGGCGAAGCTCTGTGGTGGGGTGTTGTGACAGTAACCACTGTCGGGTATGGCGACATTGTCCCGCAGACAGTGGCTGGGCGGGTGATTGGTTCAATCTTGATGTTCACTGGTATCGGCGTCCTAAGCTTCACCACCGCTGCCGTGGCCACCTACTTCATCAGGCCGAAGGAAGACTCATCGACGGAGACTGCCACCACTGTGCTGCTTCAACGCCTGAACGATTTCGACAACCTTAAGGATGTTGAGCTGGAAGAGCTTTTCACAGCACTGCGAGCGATCAAGAAAGCAAGGGAGGAACAATAATGGCAAACAGAGGCGGTTTCTCATGGAAACGGGCGACAGGCATCTCTGCCGCAAAGTCGAAGATATCACGCTCTACTGGTATACCCCTGACAAAGTCCGGCCGACAGCGAAAATTCGGGAAGATGCTTGGGTGTGCGACGCTACCCGTCACCGTGCTGTTGCTCTGTCTTGCTCTGTTGCTTTCGCTTCTATAGCAACGGAGGACGAGGGGCCTGCAAGGATGAAGATAGAGCGCACAACTTTCTAAGAGATTAAGAGATGGGAGTGTCAGCATGGGATACGACTTCAGCACTCTGCAACCACACAGCCAAGCCAAACTTGACATACTTAAGACCTATCTTGAGAGCTGGATCTGGAAAGTGACACAGCACAAATCATCAATCCACAAGGGATGTTGCCTCATGATAGACGGTTTCGCGGGGAAGGGTGAACACAACGACGACAAAGTCGGTTCTCCGCTTATAATGATTGAAACCGCTGTCCGCTTCTTCAATTCTGCGTTCAATACTAATTTATCAGCTAAACGTGTCAGAATCCTTGTCATTGAGAACGATGCTACGACCTTTCAGGATTTGTGTTCGAGCATAGACAATAAGTACGGCACTTCACTATGCTCAGGCGAAGGAAGGCAGACTATCCCTGATTACCCGGGTATTGAAGTACTCATAAGAAAGGGACGATTTGCGGATGAGCTTACGAAGTTCTTGGAAGCGGAGAAGAATCTAGAGCCTTCCATTTGCTTCGCTGATCCAAGCGGGTACCTGCAAGTGCCCCTGGGTCTGGCCAGAAGCTACTTAAGACAACCCAGCTCAGAGTTCTTTGTCAACTTCATTTATGAGGAGTTTAACCGCTTCATCTCAGTGCCAAAGGCGAACACGAAGAGCGCATTGAACATGCCAGAGGCCGACCATGAGATATTTGCCACATCACTCAAGGGATTGCCTGCAATTGAGAGGAGAGAGCGAATAGCGCTTCTTTTTGCCGACAGATTTCACGCCCACGGAGCCCAATACGTACATTCTTTTGATATTAGGAAGAGCGGTAAACTGAAGATGATTCTCTTCTTCGGCACAAACAGCCTAGAGGGTCTTAAGCTGATGAAGAAGGTCATGTGGAATCAAGGTGAGATCGGCCACTATGTTTTTGATGACAGAAAGAACCCTCAACAAATGCAGTTCGAGTTCGTAGCCGAAATAGACGAAGCTCAACACATACTCAGCCTTTCCAATCTCATTTTGGCGGAGTTCCAAGGACAGAGCAGTGTCTCAATCAATACGATAGAGCACTTCGTTCTTGTTAAGACAATCTTCCCCGTTCTGCGTGAGAAACTCATACTTCAGGCACTGAACAGACTCTCAGAGGAGCGAAGAATCACAGTCGAGGACAAGCATCGCTATAAGAATGGCAGAATCATTTGGTCTAAGGCTGATATCAGCTTCGTCTGATCCTATGATAGAATATGGTCGGAGGTGTGATCATGGCCAACAATACTGCTATCGAGTGGACTCAGGCAACCTGGAACCCCGTCACAGGGTGTAGCAAAATCTCGACCGGCTGCCTCAACTGCTATGCCGAGCGCATGGCGAAGCGTCTTAAGGCCATGGGCAACAGCAGATACCTCAACGGCTTCGGAGTGACACTCCATCCGGACCTATTGACCTTACCCCTGAGTTGGAAGAAACCTCGGTCTATATTCGTCAACTCGATGTCGGATCTCTTTCACGACGAAGTCCCTGCTGAGTTTGTGCGCGAAGTGTTCTCCGTAATGAACCGCGCTCAGCATCATCGGTTCCAGATTCTAACGAAGAGAGCAGACCGAATGGCGCAGATGGCAGAGGAACTGTCGTGGACGCCCAATATCTTGATGGGAGTAACGGTAGAGGATCAGGAAGCAGCTCACAGAGTGAGTCTATTGCGTCAAGTACCTGCAGCAGTCCGATTTTTATCCGTTGAGCCATTGCTCGGCCCGATTGAAAGACTGGACTTGGCGGGTATCGGTTGGGTCATCGTTGGGGGCGAGTCTGGGCCCGGAGCCAGACCAATGGAACCTGAATGGGTTTACTCTATTCGCGAGACATGCATACGTGACCAAGTCCCATTCTTCTTCAAACAATGGGGTGGCGTGCAGAAGCACAAGCATGGCCGTGTCTTACAGGGAAAGATCTGGGAAGAAGTGCCCTCAATAATGATTGCAGATGACTGACATACCAGCCCCGGCCCCGAGGCCGGGGTTTTCTTATTACCTCTAGCGAACATCTGTGTGGTATTATGTATTTGAGGTGATTCTGATGTCGTGTCGTGGCAATAACGAAGGTTCTGTGTATAAACGCAAGGACGGCCGCTGGCGTGCTGCAGTCACTACAGGATACTCGCCCGAGACGGGGAAACCCATCCGGCCTATTATTACGCCGACACCCGCACCGAAGTAGTCGTCAAGCGCGCCGCCGCTCCAGTGACCGTTAAGGCTGGCACCTCCGCCAAACCCACCCGCCAGACCGTAGGCGAATGGCTCGACATTTGGTTTGAGACCTACGTTGCCCCATCTGTCCGACCGGGGGAAGACATGGGAAGGTCACGAATATCGCATCAGAGTCCATCTGAGCCCGGCTCTGGGCCACCTGGAACTGCGGGCGCTGCAGACCAATCAGATCCAGCGCATGATGAACGAAAAGATACAATCCGGCCTGTCACCTCGCACGGTAGAGCTGATGCTGGTCACCCTGAAACTTGCCCTCAAGCAGGCAGTGGCCGAGGGCTTCGTCTCTCGCAATGTGGCCGATCACGCCAAACGGCCAAAGCCCGGTCGCAAGGAGATCCGGGTGCTGACCGTTGACGAAATGAACAGCCTTATGGCCGCTGCACGCAAGGACCGCATTGGCATCCTGTACTTCGTAATGCTGGGCACCGGCCTTCGCATAGGTGAAGCCCTCGCCCTGACATGGAAGAACGTCGACCTCACAAAGAGGCAGCTCACCGTGGCCGAGGGTGTTGTCACCAGCAAGATGCCCGACACCAATAAACGCGCGACCCTGGTGCAGGACCCGAAAACCGCCCAGGGCGTCCGCGACATCCCCATCCCGGAGAACCTGGTGCCGCTACTCCGCAAGTGGCGGCTGCGGCAGATCCGTGAGCACCTGTTGCTGGGCAAAGCCTACCAACGCAGTGGGCGGGTCTTCACCTCATCCCTGGGCACTCCCCTGATCCAAAGGAACGCAGCCCGCAAACTGGCCACCCTTGCCGAGCAGTGTAACATCCCCCACGTCAACCCTCATGCCCTCAGGCACACCTTTGCCACACGTCTGCTCGAAGGTGGCGTGCACCCGAAGGTAGTCCAGGAACTGCTCGGCCATGCCGACATTACCCTCACCCTGAACACCTACAGCCACGTCATGCCTGACATCAAACATGCCGCTGCACGGGCCATCAATGAAGTCTTACCACGAACAAAAAGCACCGCAAAACTCTACGGTACACGAATTGATGTCAAATTGCTGTCAAATAGCCTCAATCCATAGAAAAGAAGAAACCCCGCAAAGCCCAAAAGTGATATGCTCCCCCCTAAGTTGACA
>DDWC01000068.1 GCA_002345475.1 Firmicutes bacterium UBA2296 | reverse complement strand
TTCTCAATGTCAACTGCTTTACTTACGAGGAGCATTCTCCAGCGCGTCTGTGACCGCCTCTATGATACCTATACTGGTGAAGGTGGCAGAAGAAATCGCGTCCACCTCAACGCTCTGCTCGCGAATAATAGCGCCAGGTATTTCGTCAAAGGCGGGGTCAGAAACGTACGGGCTCTCGTTCTCTTCCAGTATTTCGATGGCGGTGATTTTGCCGTCGGCTACGGTCACTGCCACCTTTATGGTGCTCTTATACCCTTCCCCTTCGCCCTCATAGATGCCATCGGCGATGTTTTCTATGCGTAATGTCGTGTCAGGAATGGCATTGCGTACAGCGTCCATGATCCCATTACTGGTAAAGGTAGCTCCGGAGGTTACGTCTACCTGCCAGTGCTGTTTCTCTACGATCAACTTGGTCACGTCTTCCACAGCATATTCAGCCAGGCCCGGTGTGTCATTCTGATATGTGACCACCACTGACACTATACGGCCGCTTTCCACCGTAACCTCCACATCAATGCGGTCCTTATAACCTTCGGTGCTGGTGCCCTGGTAAACTCCGTCTTTAACCTTTGCCAAGTTGAAATCGTCAGTAGGTGCAGCCATGCCCAGCACATATACCTGATGGGCGGCCAGGGCGTTCCTCACACCGGCGGCAACGGCCCGGGAAGTGACAGTAGCACCGCTCACCGCGGTGATATCCTGCCCTACGGTGACACTGTCAGAGGCTGTCTTTCCCACATACTGGCCTAGGAAAGTCGGCGTCTCAACTTTGTCACCTATACCGGCGGTTTCTCTGTGGTCGGTGACTTTAACCGTGCGAACGGCGCCGGCCATATCTATAGAGACCAGAACATTGACCGGGCCGCCGTAACCTTGCCCTGCGGCCAGCATTACTGCGCCTACCGGTTGTCCGGATTTCTTCCCGAGATAGTATAAAGCTCCGTCTTCCTCCAAAACCTCTTCAAAAGCGTCTGCGTCAGGCAGAAGCTCCCCAAGGGCGGCCACCAGTTCTTCGGCACGCCTGGCCTCTACGATCTTGCTGGTCACCGAATGTGTCGCCGCCAAAGAAGCGCCGGCTACAGCGCAAATCAAGGCGAGAATAAGACTCAATTTAATGATGTCGCGCATGGGTGTATCCTCCTCACTTAGTGAAGAAAAACTCTACCAGACCATTCTAGCATACTCTTCCATGTACTTCTACATTAACGGCTGCAGTAAACAGTGCAAGAAAATTCTGAAATATCGCAGGAAACGGCCCGTGTGACAAAGAAGTAATAAAAACAATGAGAGGTGACTAACTATGAAGCTAACACCCCTGGCAGCGACTATGTTTGTACTCCTGATCGTCCTCATAGCCCTGGTCATCGCGTTTCGGGCTTTCGAAACCCCAGCTGTAGCCCTGCCGCTTTATCTTGGCATCTTCATCTCGGTGACGGTCTTGCTGCGCACCATGATGGGGAACGGTCCAAGGATGAAGTAAACTGGGCGCCAGACTGAACCGAAGGAGCTCCGCTCATCCGAGCGGGGCTCCTTCTGCGTGCTTGATACTCTTTTCACAGTGCTTAAAGAGCTCCAAGCAAAACGTATGTGCCAATAGCGACAAAGATCAGGCCCAAAACATAGGCAAAAGAGTCCCAGTAACGGCCTGACAGACGGCTGACTCTGAAGCGCGACACCGCAGCTCCGAGTCCAACCAGAGGTATCCCATGGCCCAGACCGTAAACAAACAGCAGAAGCGCCCCCAGCCCGACCTTGCCACTTGCTCCGGCAAAAGCCAGGATTACGACAAGTACCCCCGTGGCACAGGGTGACGCGGCCAAACCCATGAACATGCCGACGAGGTACGCTCCTCCCACGCCGCGGCCTCTCACGGGCAAGCGTTTCAGCCCGGGCACTGACAAGTCCATCAGCTTTACATAGTGCAAACCTGCCGCGATGAGGATGGCTCCCAGCATCACGGGCCAGAAACGGCCAATGGAGCCAAAAACACGTCCCATACTGACGGCAATGGCGCCGAGAATGGCGAAAGAAGTTGACAGACCGAGCACCATCGCGGCGGAAAGCAGGAGTCCACGGCCGCGACCATCTTCACCCGCCCCGGCATAGGCCGCCACTACTGGCGCCATGGCCAGAAGGCACGGCGACACACTGGTGATAACTCCGGCAAAGAAGATGAGGGCAAACACCCAGAGGCTGCCTTCCGCCAGCAGGCGGGCGATGCGGTTACTTTCTCCCGTCTCTACTCCGCCCAGTATAAAATCTCTTAGCTCTTCGCGGGACATCACTCGGGGCGGTGAAACACGAGCGTCGCCACTTTCGCTTACCATGACGTAATGGGGTATTTGACGTACTTCGAACTGGGTCAGCAACCAGGCAGACTGAGACAGGCGTACGTCTGCTACGATGAAAGTCACGTCCTTGCCCAGCTCGCGCTCAAGATCCCGCACCGCGGGATATGATGTCACACAGGCGGGTCAGGTGTCGGAGCTAAACATGACGAAGACTGGTTTGCCCGCCTGTCGAGCCGTCTGAAATGCGGCAGAGGGATCCGCCGCCTTGAGATCGTTGACAGCGAAAGGGTTCATTAGCGCCACAACCACGGCTACTGTCAGCAGTACCAGGACGCCGGTGATTAACTTATTCCTCACGCGGTTCACCCCGCCCTGTGACCATAAAACTGCGTTCGAAACGTCGGTCCCAGGGAGACCAGCGCTCATCGTTGCTCAGGGTGTCCTTAACAATACGCTCAACCTGAGCCAGGCGGCTACTGGACAAATCCGCCAGGTGCAAGGCCACGGCGTTGATGGTTTTTGGTTCTTCTGCCGAGCCCCATTCCTTCTGACCGTGGTGCGATATGACCATATGTTGCAGTTCCTGTCCCAGGAGTGTGGGGAAATCAGGGGTTTCGGCCACCAGCCTGCCCACAAGCTCCGTCCCCATGACCAGATGTCCCAACAGCCTGCCGCGGTCCGTAAACTCAAAAGAAAAGGACTTAAAATCGTATTCCCATATTTTTGCCGCATCGTGGAGCAGGGCTCCGGCTATGAGCAGGTCACGATTAAGCATACTTCCCTGCACCCGGCACATATGATCCACATACTCTGCCACTTCCAGACTGTGCTCTAGAAGACCCCCTATGTAGGCATGGTGAACGTCCCGGCCAGCCGGAACCTTGCGAAACAAATCCGCTTCTTCAGCGTAGGATGCATCAGTAAAGAACCTGCGCAGGAGCCAGGTGAGGGACGGGTCTTTCACTGAGCCGATGAATCCCATAAGCTCCTGCCACATTTCCTGCACGGGGCGCGGCGCCTGACCTGAAAAGTCTGCGGGGTCTATTTCGCTGAGCGCGGCCTTGCGGACTGCCTCCAGATAGATCTGCCTATCCCCGCGATAGTCCTGTACCCGCCCGACAATTTCCACTATGTCATCCTGTTTGTAGGTTCCGTCAGCGACCAGAGCCTCATTCCAGGCAACTGCAGAAATACGGCCTGTCTTATCACCCAGGGTCATGACCAGCCCAGCAGCCGGCGCTCCGTTGCGTTGGTAGTTAATATACCGTTTTTCCAGCACCGAGAAGTGCCCTTGTGCCGTTGTGCCGACCGTAAGATCTTTCACATAGACTTTCTTCATGTATGGTCCTCCAGCTTCGCTTGTGACCTCATATGGATAATTATACCCAATACTATCTTATGATACCCATTTCCCTGCCTACAGCGGCAAACTGCGCAATTCCGAAATCAAGATCCTCGCGGCTGTGAGAAGCCGAAATCATGACCCGGATGCGCGCCTTACCCTTGGGCACCGTGGGGAACCCAATCTTTGTGGCAAATACGCCACGCTTCAGCAACTGTCTGCTCATCTCTCCGGCAACGTCAGCTTCGCCCAGCATTACCGGTGTTATTGGCGTCTCGCTGAGGCCGATGTCAAAACCGAGTTCCTGCATAGCAGACTTGAAGTAACGACCATTCTCCCACAACCTCTCCACGAGTTCACCGCTCTCCATGAGCAGTTCGATAGCCCGGTATGTAGCGGCCACGTCAGGAGGGGTTAGAGCTGAGCTGAAGAGGAAAGGCCTGGCCTTTTGCTTGAGATATTCGATAAGCCGGGACGAGCCGGCAGCAAAACCGCCAATCGTTCCAATGGCCTTGCTGAAGGTCCCGACTTCAACGTCAACCTTACCGTGCAGATGAAAGTGATCCACAATGCCTCTGCCGCTTTCGCCAAGAACGCCCTCGCCGTGAGCGTCATCCACCATGGTCATGGCACCATACCTCTGTGCCAGTTCCACTATGGCCGGCAGCGGAGCGATGTCACCGTCCATGCTAAAAACGCCATCGGTAATAACCAGCACACGTCCGCTGTTGTCCTCTTTTAGCACTGCTTCCAGCGAGTCCATATTGTTATGCTCGTACACTTTAATCTGCGCCCGGCTGAGACGCGAACCGTCAATGATGCTGGCATGGTTTAGCGCGTCCGATACAATGGTGTCGCCCTTGCTCACTAAGGCGGGGATCACAGCGCAGTTGGCCATAAACCCGGACTGTAACGTGAGTGCAGCTTCCACCCTCTTGAACTCTGCCACTTTGCGATCAAGCTGCTCGTGCAGGCTCATGGTTCCTGCGATGCTGCGCACTGCCGCAGGACCGACCCCGAACTCATCAATAGCTTTGACTGCCGCCTGGCGCAGCTCGGGATTATTGGCGAGACCAAGATAGTTGTTCGAGCACATATTGAGGACTCTGTGGCCATCAATGTTCAGCCATGCCCCCTGAGGACTCCCGATGATTTTAATCTCGTTGTAAAGGCCACTTGCACGGAGCTCGTTTAGGGTCTCATCGATAAAGCTCATTTTGTCGGACATCGATTTGCCTCCTCGTCGCTATATTCTTTCCTTGCCTGCAAGGTATTTCTCGTATATCTGTTCCTTCAGCTCGGGCGAGCGCAGGTTTCGCCATTCCGCTTGAAGCCCGGGAACCCGCGGCGCGGGCTCAAAGTGAGCGGATTGCGCTTCCACCAGAAAAGTTAGAACGAGACGGTGATAGTCCCGCACATGCTTGTCGCGGTTGAGCGTGCGTGACACCCTGACGTCGACGCCAGCGGCCTCTGCCATCACGCGGATTGCCGCGTCCTCAGGAAGCTCACCCTCTTCCGCCTCTCCGTAAGGCAGGGTCCACACTCCATTTTCGGGTCGAACCATCAGGACATGATGCCCATTAAGCAGCAAAGCCTCAACCTTTATGCGCCTATAGTCCAATTTTCTCAGCCTCCTCATGTGTTACGCTCTAAGAATACCAAAGCAATTCTTCATCCGCAAATGGCAATAGAGTACAATGATGTCACCGGAGGTGGTAGATACATGCTTTTTCTGGTCAACGAGCTATATGAGCCCTCCGTCATCCAGGGGCCGCGTCACGTCAGCTTCTGTGGCATTGCCGTCAGTGGCTCCGATGGGGGCCCTGAGGCCGCCTTTGTTCTGCTGACAGACACTTACCTGTGTCAGGAAGAACGGCTACTCAAGGCCGTCGAACTCGGTTCACGCATTTTCATCGGAGCACAGTTCCCGTCCATCCTGAGTGGGTGCCCAAAATACACCCTCATTCAGGTCCACGACCCTCTAACCGAGCTTATTCGACTCACATCCATGATGCGACAGGAAAGCCAGGCCACTTTTATTGGGGTAACGGGAAGCAGTGGAAAGACAACCACCAAAGACATGATAGCCCACCTGCTTCGGGGACGGTACAAGAATACCCTAAAGACATTTCGCAACTACAACGGCCTCCTGGGCATCCCGCTTACCCTGCGCAAGCTACGGGTAAACGATCGCTTCGCTGTGCTTGAGATCGGCCTGGGGGAACCAGGTTCCGTGGATCGAGGCGCAATGCTGGTCCAACCGCATGTGGCTGTAATCACCAATATAGGCGAGAGCCATATGGGTGTCTTCAAGGACCTTCCCTCCATCGCCAGAGAAAAGTCCGCCATTCTGCGCCATGTTCAGCCAGACGGCCTGGCCGTGCTCAATGGAGATGACCCGTACTGCCGCGAGATGCTGACAACCTATGACGGCCAGGCGATGCTCTTTGGTAAGAAACCTGACTGTGACATCCGCATAATAACTTCTGAGCAAGTCGCCTATGACAGGTTGGACATTACCTTCCAGGTCAATGGTCACTCAATGTCCTTCACCCTTAACGCCGTTGGTGACTTCCAGGCCTATAACGCTGCAGCGGCTTTTGCCGTGGCCCTTTCTCAGGGCCTCACGCCTGAGGATATCTGCCACAGATTTTCCTCCTTCGGTACTGGAGAACAGCGAATGAAGACTTACGTCAGGGACAGGCTGCTAATCGTCGACGACGGATACAACGCCAGCCCTCAGGGAACACGAATGTCTGTGGCTGCCTTTGCAAAAATCCCCTGGCCGGGGCCACGAGTGCTGATTATCGGCAATCCGCAGGATCAGGGAGAGTTGTCCGGACATTACCTTTCTCAAACTGCCGATATCCTTGGGAGCATCAGACACGATCTGGTGATATGGCTGGGCGACAGCGTAGCCCCACTTGCGGCAATGATTCCCGGCTCTGTTCACGCCACAACACTGGAACAGGCCGCGGAACTGGCACGCCAGGCAACGCCAGAGGGTGGTTCTATCTTTATAAAGGGGACCGATGACAAACTGCTCAAAGCTTTGCGATTGCGACTCCTGCTATAGGTGCAATCCCGACAGAAATAACGTAGAATATAAGCTAACGGCGCACACTGCCGCAGGCGCGGACCAGGGGGAACCCACCGCGGGAATGGAGGCTGGATAAATGAAGATAAGAAGGGACTACACCCGCATGGCCCTTGAGCGCAGACAGAGCAGAACACCTCTGTTTGACGCCTTGCGCAACTATGTCAAAGAGGGTGTAATGTCTTTTCACGTGCCGGGTCACAAGCACGGCAAGGGACTGCCTGAATTCACCCGTTTCGTCGGCCGAAACGTGATGAACATCGACTTGACCATAATGCCGGACCTGGACAGCATCTACAAACCCCATGGGGCCATAAAATCTGCCCAAGATCTGGCCGCTGAAGCCTTTGATGCCGATTATGCACATTTTCTTTCTAACGGAACCACCGCCGGCGTTCAGTGCATGCTTTTCACCACACTCGGTCCCGGCGATAAGTTTATCGTGCCCCGCAACGCACACAAGTCGGTCATCTCAGCGATGATCCTTACCGGAGCGGAGCCCGTATATATCCAGCCCTACGTAGACGACTATCTTGGAATTGCCATGGCTCTGACAGCAGATGAGGTCAGGCAGGCGGTTAGGCAGCACCCTGAGGCCAAAGCCATATTTGTTATTAACACAACTTTCTACGGCATGGCTCCGGAGCTGGAGCGCATTGTGGAAATCGCCCAGGACTATGAGATACCGGTCCTTGTGGACGAAGCCCATGGCGCTCATCTCAAGTTCCACCCCAGCCTCCCTATGTCTGCCATGGAAGCCGGAGCAGACATGGCTGCTCTCAGCACGCACAAGCTGCTCGGTTCCATGACCCAGAGCTCGCTGTTGCTTACCAGAGGCGACCTTGTGGATCATGATTACACGAAGACCACCCTCAACCTGACACAAACCACGAGCCCGTCGTACCCTCTGATGGCTTCACTGGACGTGGCCCGCAAGCAGATGTTTTTTCGTGGCCAGGAGATGCTGACCCAGACTATTAACTTGTCTAACTGGGCGCGCTATGAAATTAACAACAACGTTCCCGGCCTATATGTTTACGGTAACGACATGGTGGGTCAACCTGGTTGTTACGAATATGACCCCACAAAACTGTGCGTAAACGTGCGTGCTCTTGGCATAAGCGGTTTTGAAATGGAGAGACTGCTCCGGCAGGGTTTCCATATCCAGGTGGACTTATCAGACCTCTACAATGTGCTGGCAGTGGTGACCATGGCGGACACCAAAGAGACGGTGCGCTATCTGGTGCATGCCCTGACCGAAATTGCCAGGAAATATCAGGTTCAGGACGTACGCGAAAAGCCCATAGAACTGCCCCCCCTTCCCGCCATTGCCTACCTCCCCCGCGAGGCCTTCTATGCGGAGACCAAGCGCGTACCGATTGAACAGGCCCGGGGCAAGATTGTGGCTGAAATGCTCATGGCCTACCCTCCGGGCATACCTCTCATCTGCCCAGGAGAAATACTTACCCAGGATATTATCGATCATGTCAGGATGCTCAAGGAAGCCGACGCCCAGATTTACGGCACGGAAGATCCCAATGCTGAATACATCAAGATTATACGCTAGCCCATATACCAGAAGAGAGCAGGCAAAGCCTGCTCTCTTCTGGTTAGGCACCACCATTCTCGCTGGCAAAGTGCGCCACCCCGGCCAGATACCGCTTAATACTGATCTTTCCCCCCGTGGAAGCAGCCCCCTCCAAGTAGCGCATCTCTGCCCTCACCTCGTTGAACTCAAAGAGGGCAGAAGCGTAGCGTTCAAAACGCGGGCTACCGTAGTCCTCTGATCCCAGTGCCGCCAGGTAACGAAGTGAAGACTGAATTGCTCTGCGCATGCGTTGCTCACAGGCCTTTTGTGCCGCGGAGTCGAGTCCGGCTACGTGCACAAAGACTTCCTTAAGCGAAAAGGCCGAACCCTGATTGACATGCAGAATGTACAGGACTGCGTCCTCCAGGTCCTTAGTCCCGCTTTCGCTGCCGGCTCCAACTTCATAGAGAATCGAACGCACTTTGCTCGAGCGGTTAACCGCCATGTTGCCTCGGCGAGGCGCTTCGCCCGGCGCAAGATCCGATACCGAGCGAGCGATGTGGGCCATGGCCGACTGCAAGCGACGGGCCTGACCTACACGCTCAATCACAGCCCGCACTTCAATCGAATTTATAGGCTTGTGGATAAAAAAATCGATTCCGGCATCGTAGGCTTCCGCCACCATCTCCTTGGCCTGCACCTGTGAGATCATGACCAGCGAAGCCCGGCAATGCGGGCGCAGGCGTCGCACCAGCTCAATGCCATCCATATCCGGCATCAGAATGTCTACCAGTACAATGTCGGGTTCACACTCGCGCAGCAGCGCTAGGGCTTCCTCTCCGGAGGCGCTTTCACCCAGAACCGCACCCATATCCCCCAATATGTCCGCAAGCATGCGGCGCACGGCAGGATCGTCATCGACAATGAAAAAACTCTGATTCATGTTATGGCCTCCCGCTGTACGGAATATTGACGGCAAAACGGCTGCCCACGCCCTCACGGCTCTCCACCTTAATCTCCCCACCCAACTCTTCGACTATATGCTTCACTTGCGCCAGGCCGAGTCCTGTGGAGGCCTTGCCGGTAGCGGGATCGAATTTAGTGGTATAGCCGGGCGTAAATATCACGGGCAAATCAGCGCTCCTGATGCCTGACCCCTTATCAGATACAACCACCAGAAGTCTTTGATGCCTGGCATCGACCTGAAGGTGTATCTCGCCGCAATCGCCGCTGGCTTCGATGGCGTTTCCCACCAGGTTATTTATAATCGACAGGACGATATGGTACGAGGTGACATCGATATTGCCTTCCACATCGGCGTGAAACTCTATCTGCTTATTCAGCTCCCGGGCAACGTCCCGGTTGGCGCGTACGGCAATGTCGATCAGCGTGTTCAGGTCCACGGACTCCCCTTCCTTCTGTCGCACCAGAACCTGGCGCAGTCTAGCCGCCAGCCTTTCAAAGTCCTTTTTGGCGTCATGTACATCGCGGGAAATGGCCAGAGCCACCTCGCCGCCTTCGCGGTTATCCTGTTTCATCCTGTTGTAAAGCTGGTAGCTCTTGAGCATAATTTTCTCAAGCCCGGCCAGGGTACTTTCAAGATAGAGCAGTTCTCCCGAAACATCGGAGGTCACCAGCAGGATTCTTTCAAACTCTCTCTTTTCCTGCTGCTGCAGCAGAATTCTCTCGTGCTGTCGCCAGGCGGTAAAGGCCAGTCCCACCAGAGTTGAGCGCACCAGAGCGACCACCGCCAGCAGGTAAATCATGGGGAAGAAGGCCGCCAAATTGAGTTCTGTCCGGAAAGCCAGCTCAAAAAGGTTGGCGGAAACGTCCAGTAAACCAAGCAAGATGAAGGAGACCCACTTCCCAGCGCGCAGGACATCAGCGGCTAGCCACATACCAAGGCCCAGTACAGAATAGAAGATGGCTGCCGGATAATGGGTTCGCACCGCTTGCTGAAAGGGCATTTCCAGTAGCAGGACGTTGCCACTGGTGCGAAAGGCGAGAACCGCCAGGCCAGTACATATGCCCCCCACCAGCTCGTTAATGTCATCGTTTAGCAGCAGAAAGAAAGTGAAAGCGCCCACCGCCAGACTGAACCGGAAACTGGTGCCGAAGGGATGCAGGCTGAAGTTGCCGACAAACACGGTCAGCAAAGCCAGGTAGACAAGTCGAGTCAGCTTGCCCTGCAAGGCAAGTTTGAAAGGATGTGCCCTCAGATGAACCAACCTCCCCTGCCCGAAGCCTTTGTCAGGCGAATCCGCGAACGCCGATGCCATGACTGGGAACCTCTGCTACAGTCGTTGGCTGGCGAAGAGAGAACCTGGGGTATCAGAGTAAACACCCTTAAGGTCTCCGTCCCTACTTTTCGACAGATCATGCCGCTTAACCTGCAACGTATCCCCTGGTGCGAAAGCGGTTTCTCCTATTCTGCGGGAGAGCGGCCAGGCCTACATCCCTACCATTTGGCCGGACTATATTACCTGCAGGATCCTTCTGCCATGTTCCCGGTGGAAGCTTTGGATGTCCAGCCGAACCACAAGGTTATGGATCTCTGCGCCTCCCCAGGCGGGAAGTCTACCCACATAGCCACTAAGCTCAGCTCCCATGGCCTGCTGGTGGCCAATGAGGTTACCTCCTCCCGCGTGACCGCACTGCTGCACAATCTGGAGAGGTTTGGCAGTCCCTATTGCGCTGTGACCTCGTGCCGCGCCGAGAGCCTGGCTGAGGCTCTGCCTGCCTACTTTGACCGCGTCCTGGTGGACGCCCCCTGCTCCGGTGAAGGTCTCTTCCGCAAAGAGCCGCTCAGCCGACAGGAGTGGCACCCTCGCCATGCGCAGCGTTTGGCCAGGACACAGTTCAATCTTCTCTCAGCTGCCTTCACCATGCTTAAGGCAGGTGGACGGCTGGTGTACTCCACCTGCACCTTTGCCGAAGAGGAAAATGAGTGGTTGGTGGACTCCTTTCTGGCAGAACACCCCGAGGCTTATGTGTTTCCCCTTGTTGCCAACTCAGTGGGACCTGAAATTACGTCACAGGGGTATGCCAGGCTCCTGCCACACCTTGTGACGGGCGAAGGGCACTTCTGCGCGGTACTTGGCAAAAAGGAAAAGCGCCCCGCAACAAGCGGGGCGGCAAAAAACATGCTCAATGAAATACCCAAGGGTGACGCTATGTCGGCCTGGACCGAGTTTATCAAAACTAACTTGCCTATCCTGCCTGATGGCACAAGCCTGCATCGCCATAGTGATAAGCTCTACCTGATAGCCAGCGAGACGCCTGATCTGTCACGTTGCAACCTGATAAGACCGGGAATACTGATCGGTCGTTTCAGCGGCCGTTCTTTCGTGCCAGAGCACGGTCTGGCGCTGGCCGCCTTTCCCAGAGGCCTGCCGGCCTTGGACTTCCACCCTGAGGATCCGTCTCTCGTGGCCTAGCTCCGCGGGGAGGCCCTTGACGCCGATGCAGCTATCCCTAAAGGTTGGCTAATGATCACCTGCGATGGGTTCTCGCTGGGGCTTGGCAAGCACAGCGACGGACGCATTAACAACAGGCTACCCAAAGGGCTCAGGCTACTTTAGCCCCAGACGTGCAGTAGCTG
>DDWC01000080.1 GCA_002345475.1 Firmicutes bacterium UBA2296 | reverse complement strand
CATTTCAGATCATCTGGCGTCTATGGAAGGCCGGACGCAAAAAGCGCATCCTCTTCCTTGCCGATCGCAACGTCCTGGTTGACCAGACAATGGTCAACGATTTCCGACCCTTTGGCTCTGCCATGGCCAAACTCAGTACATCTAGCAAGGTCATCGAGCGAGCTACCGGCGAGACTGTGGCTGTTCCCACCACCATGGATCGCGCGCAAAGACGCATTGACACCTCTTACGAGGTGTATTTGTCGTTATATCAGGCTATAACAGGACCTGAAGAGTCACAGAAGATCTACAAGGAGCTTTCGCCGGACTTCTTTGACCTAATCATTATCGATGAGTGTCACCGGGGTAGTGCTGCCGAGGATTCTGCCTGGCGCGAGATTCTCGAATACTTCAGCTCTGCCACCCAGATTGGCCTTACAGCGACACCCAAGGAGACAGAATACGTCTCCAACATCGACTACTTTGGCAAGCCAGTATACACTTATTCGCTCAAAGAGGGTATTCAGGACGGTTTCCTGGCCCCCTATAAGGTCATCAAAATCCATCTCGATGTCGATATCGAAGGCTACCGGCCCAGACGAGGCGAAGTAGACAAGCACGGAGCCGAGATAGAGGACCGCCAGTATAACCAGAGCGACTTTGATCGCACCTTGGTAATAGACGAGCGCACCAAGTGTGTGGCGCGCAAGATTACCGAATTCCTTCACGAAAGCGACGACCCCATGCAGAAAAGCATTATCTTCTGCGTAGATACAGAACACGCCGCCCACATGCGCCAGGCCCTTATCAACGAAAATGAGGAACACTACCGGCATAACAGCCGCTATGTCATGCGCATCACGGGCGACGATGCCGACGGAGTAGCGGAGCTAGGCAATTTCATCGATCCCGAAAGCCCCTACCCGGTATTAGTCACCACATCCCGGCTTCTGTCTACCGGCGTTGATGCCCAGACCTGCCGTCTTATAGTCCTGGACCGCACAGTGGGCTCCATGACCGAGTTCAAACAAATAGTGGGGCGGGGGACCCGAGTACACGAAGACACCCGCAAGTATTACTTCACCCTAATGGACTTCCGCAAGGCAACTAACCATTTTGCCGACCCCGACTTCGATGGTGAACCGGTCCAGATTTACGAACCAGGAGAAGATGATCCCGTCGTTCCGCCAGACTTAGAGCCTGGCGACAGTGTAGTTTACCCCCCAGATGAAGAAACAATCGTTGTTGATATACCCCCCGCGGACAGCGAAGGTATCGGCGAAGGCCATGTCGAGTACTACATCCATGGCCGTGAAGTACGGGTACTGCACCAGCGGGTCGAATACCTTGACGAAAACGGCAAGCTAGTCACGGAAAGCCTGCGGGATTACAGCAAGAGATCCATCAGGCACCAGTTCGCCAGTCTAGATGACTTCCTGCGTCAATGGGACGCCGCCGGACGCAAACAGGCAATTATCGATGAACTGGCTGGCGAGGGTCTCCTACTAGATGCCCTGGCCGAAGAGGTCGGCAAGAACCTGGACCCGTTCGACCTAATATGCCATGTGGCCTTCGACCAACCACCACTCACAAGACAAGAGCGTGCTGACCAGGTGCGCAAACGCGACGTCTTCACCAGGTACGGCGAGCAGGCAAGGTCGGCACTCGAAGCCCTGCTGCAAAAGTACCAGGATGATGGGGTGATCGGCATCGACGATGTGCAGATTTTGCGCATTGCACCACTAAACACGCTTGGGACACCAGTGCAGATTGTGAGGGCTTTTGGTGGCAAAGAACGGTTTGAACTTGCTGTTCGCGAGCTGCAAAGAGAGATATACAGGAAAGTAGGATGAGGCAACTATGAGCGTCAGGACTTTGGTCAAATCGATACAAGACATAATGCGTCAGGACGTTGGCGTGGATGGCGACGCCCAACGCATTTCTCAGCTGTGCTGGATGTTCTTCCTGAAAATTATCGACGATCAGGACAGCGAGCTTGAGCTAATGCAGGAAGGATACGCTTCACCCATCCCTCCCAGGTTCCAATGGCGTAATTGGGCGGCCGACCCCGAGGGGATCACCGGCGACGAGCTACTGGACTTCGTCAACGATGAACTGTTCCCGGCACTAAAGGACCTGCAGACTGCGCAGCCGGGCGGCCGTGTCAGAGTAGTCCGTTCTGTCTTTGAAGACGCCTACAACTACATGAAGTCCGGGCAGCTTATGCGTCAGGTTATCAACAAGATTAACGGAGTTGACTTCAACAACCTAAAGGAACGTCAGCACTTCGGCGACATTTACGAGCAGGTACTTAACGACCTGCAAAGCGCTGGCAATGCAGGCGAGTACTACACACCCCGCGCCGTAACAGCATTCATGACCGATCGCCTTGATCCTAAGCCCGGCGAAGTGCTTTTTGATCCAGCCTGTGGGACTGGCGGGTTTCTTACCTGTTCCATCAAGCATATGCGTCAACGCTACGTAAAGACGCCGGATGACGAAAACCTGCTCCAGGCATCTCTCCGTGCCGTAGAGAAGAAGCAACTGCCCCACATGCTTTGCGTAACGAACATGCTACTGCACGGCATCGAAGACCCTTCATTTGTCCGTCACAACAACACCCTCGCCCGGCCTTACATAAGCTACACCCAGTCGGATAGGGTAGATATCGTGCTTACTAACCCTCCATTTGGTGGGCGTGAGGAGGATGGTATCGAAAGCAACTTCCCGCAGCACTTTCAAACCCGCGAAACTGCGGACCTGTTTCTAGCCCTGATAATCCGTCTGCTCAAAAATGGCGGCAGAGCAGCGGTGGTGTTGCCGGACGGAACCCTGTTTGGCGAGGGTGTGAAGACCAGGCTCAAGGAGCATTTGCTGACGGAGTGCAATTTGCACACCATCGTCCGCCTGCCCAACAGTGTGTTTAAACCCTACGCGTCCATTGGCACCAATCTTCTGTTTTTTGAGAAAGGCACACCCACCAAGGACGTCTGGTATTACGAGCACCGTGTGCCTGACGGCCAAAAAGCCTACTCCATGACCAGACCCGTTCGCGTAGAGCATTTCCAAGAATGCGTGGATTGGTGGGAAAACCGAGAGGAAAGCGAGTCGGCCTGGAAGGTCAGTATCGACGATATTAAGTCCAGGAACTATAACCTCGATATCAAGAACCCGCACACGGTAGAAGAAGACCACGGCGATCCTCTGGAGCTCTTGGCCAAACTCAACGAAAGCGAGGCAAAGGTGGCTGATCTGCGCAATCAGCTTAAGGCCATCCTCGAGGAGGCCTTGTTGCGATGAATGCAGAGCTATTGCTGCAGCACTTTGATCGGATAAGTGAAGCCCCAGATGCCGTATCGAGGCTACGGAAGTTCATCCTTGACCTTGCGGTGCAGGGGAAGCTCGTGGAGCAGGAAGACCCAGATACTGAGTATTCGGGAAGGGATCACTGTGGCGCCGAACTGCCTTTCCCCTATCCAGCGGGCTGGAAGCTGCTCCGCCTCACGGATGTAACCAAAGTAAGCTATGGATTTGCCTTTCCTTCACAATCGTTCAACTCTGAGAAGCGAGGGCTGCCCCTGATTAGAATAAGAGATATATCCAAGAAGGATACCGAAGCTTACTACGATGGGGTTTATGACTCTGAGTATGTTGTCAGCCCGGGGGACTATCTGGTTGGTATGGATGGTAACTTCAACTTAAGAAGATGGAGAGGACCAATAGCACTTCTGAACCAACGAGTGATGCGGCTCAAAGATTGGAGCGAAGAGGTTCTGGGTTCCTATATCGCAATTCCTCTGCAGATGGTACTTGATCAGTTGCATGGAGTGACTTCGCAGACTACAGTAAAACATCTGTCCGCAAAGCAGGTCAGGAAAATTGTTATACCGGTTCCCCCGTTGTCTGAACAACACCGCATTGTGGCCCAGGTGGATGAACTAATGGCCCTGTGTGACGAGCTTGAGGCAGCTCAGGCCAAAAGGGAGAATCGCCGCGACCGCCTTGTTGCGGCAACCCTGCAGACTGTCAACAACGGTGACACAGACTCCGAAAACGGGAAAACGCTCCCCTTTTCGGAGAGCGCTCGATTCTATCTTGACCATGTTTCTAAACTAACCACCCGCCCCGAGCATATCAGACAGCTCAGAGAAACCATCCTGAACCTAGCGGTGCGGGGTAAGCTGCTGGAGCAGGATCCGAATGATGAGCCTGCTGCTCTGCTATTCGAGAGAATATCTAGGAGAAAAGAGATGTTTGGAGCGAGTGGAGGGATGAACTCTGCCGATACTGAGCCGGTTCCGTTTGCGGTACCAAAGTCCTGGATGTGGGTGAGATGGGACCAAATCGCCCAGCAGATTGGAGATATCGACCACAAGATGCCAGACGCGGTCAGCCAGGGGATTCCCTACGTGTCTCCCCGGGACTTCTTGCCGAACAATGGCATCAACTTTGAAGGTGCGAAGAAGATTGCAGAGGGTGACTTTCGGAGACTTTCTGCAAAAATACGGCCCGAGCAGGGGGATCTCATCTATCCTCGGTACGGTACTATTGGCGAAAACCGCGTAGTGACCATTGACCGCCCCTTTCTTGCGTCGTATTCTTGCGCAGTCATCAAAGTCATGCGCGATTATATCGACCCATGGTATCAATACTATTTTTCGATTTCTGATGTGGCAGCGGAACAGGCTATGCACGCAGTAAATAAGGCTACACAGCCAAATGTTGGGATAAGAAGTATCAAACGATTCTGGTTCCCACTGCCTCCTCTGACGGAGCAGAAGCACATCGTTTCCAAAGTGAATGAACTCATGTCGGTTTGCAAGGACTTGGATCAGCAAATTGCTGCGGGACAGTTGGTCAGCAAGAACCTCATGGAGTCACTTCTCGACAAGGCATACGTCCAAGAGTGAAGGTAGTCAGGTCGACGAACGATGTTGGTCGTGGATAAGTTCAATGTGGGGGGATGATCCAACCATGTCACCAGCGGGTAAAGGCGCAGAGTTCAAGTGGAGAAATCTGTCCAAGAAGGTCCGAAATGCAGAACAGCAATACATAGAGCTAAAAGGCATAACGAAAAAGGAGCTGGAACTGNNTGGTCCGCATCTATGCTGCGGCAGGAGAAAGCGCTTGGGCTGATCTTGGACCAATCACGGCAATAATCACCTTCTTTCTTGGGATATTTGCTTGGAGCTTAACACGAGATATCGAGCTAGTCCAGCAATATCCGGGTGTGTGGAACGTCGCTATTCTTCTAACGCTACTACCTGTTGCCTGGTGGACATCATTTTTCATGGGCCAGAAGCGACGCTACACAATGCTGCGCGAGACGGCAGAGCTTCTAATCGCATCAACCAGTAGCATAGCGAGCTACGAGAGGGGCTGCAGCTTCGTGTCGGCGGAGCAAAGTGAGGGGATTAGGAAATCTATTGGATAGGGGGTGAGCAGCGTCGTGAGCCTGAAAAAGGGTAGGACTAGGACTATTTTGGAAGGCTCCATTAACAGTGCGTTGCTGGCAGTCGAAGTGTTCAACAAGCCGCGAACAGCTTTCAAAGTTGAGAACTATATTTCTTTGATGATCATAGCCTGGACCAGGCTCTTTCATGCCCATTTCAATCAGACCATCGGCGACAAGTACTATCATAAGAAAGGCCGCCGCTATCTAAAGGTAGATGGTGAGAGACGCGCTTGGGAGCTAAGCGAATGCATCAAGAAATACGGGCTATTGTCAACAGCTGAAGGGGCTAACTTGAGGCTGTTCGTGAGTCTGCGCAATAAGGTTGAACACCGACACGTGGATATGGACATTTTATCGGCCATGATTTTCGGTGAATGACAGTCGCTATTGCTCAATTACGAAACCACGTTAGTCCGGTTGTTTGGCAAGGAATTTGCGGTCAATGAACATCTTGCATTTGCGCTACAGTTTTCAGAACACCTTACAAATGAGCAGAGACGAGCACAGAGGCGTTCATTGTCTCGAGAGGTCCAGGATCTGGCAAACTTTATCAGGCTGTACCGAGATCAACTGTCCGACGAGGTTTTTCAAAGCCAACAGTACAGCGTGAAACTCATAGCCATTCCAAAAGTCGGTAATGCAAGCAGGAGTGACTTGTCCGTAGAATTTGTCAAATGGGATGCTCTTACAACCGAAGAACGTGAACCCGTGAGCAAGTTGCTCAGCATAGTGAAGGATAAACGCGTTCCAGTAGAAGGTGTGAATGTCGGTAGACATAGACCGAGCGCCGTTGTCGGAAGAATCTTGGCTGGCGGCGTGGATGGGTTCAATATGGCGTCGCACACTTTTCTCTGGAAGACTTTTGGCGTTCGCCCATCCAAAGGAGCCGCCGACCCTTTCGCCACAAACACGAAGTATTGCTACTACAACGAGCCGCATGAAGACTACCTGTACACTGATGCCTGGGTTGACTTTATCGTAAAGGTCTTGCGTGAGAGACGTTTAGACATGACTCAGTCAAAAGCAGTGATATCAGATAAGTCCATATTAGGGAAACTAGATATCAGTCACTACGAGTAGCCTAGTCGGTCTTTGTCGCACAGGCTGGGTTTGCCTTCGTAGATTGCTCGGAGTAGACAAAAGGGACGGGTACTTTTGCCAAGTATTGTCGGTGCTTCAATTGGACGTTGTGCCACTTACGACAATGATAGACCTGCTAACATAAATCAGGCAGTTGGCTTAATTAGACTGGATAACTCTATAAATAGAAACTATATATGTCATTTATTGAACTCATCTGTGGCGCAGCAATACTATTCGGAAAAGAAGGTGGATGTAGCGCGCCAACATTAACTTAGCGGATGTTAGCAAAGTAAATATCAATGTCCCGTGTCTCCCCGAACAACATGAAATCGTTCGCATTCGGGAGAGTCTCTCTTCAAATGAGCAACAGGCAAAAGAGCGTGTCGACGTAATAGACAAGATTGACCTGCTGAAAATAGCAATCCTTGCCAGTGCCTTGCGGGGCGAACTCGGTACAAACGACCCTGCGGAAGAGAGTGCGGCTGAGATTCTAAAGAGCAGCATGCAGTAGTTAGCGAGGCCAGTGTCAGTTCGCGTGCGTTATTGCCCGCGAACCGATGAAGTCATCCGCGAAACCATACTGGCGACTGGATCATGTTTGATGGCTGAAAAATGGGGAACATGCTATCACTGGCAGGGAGCATGAGTTGTCTCGTCAAAGCTTGTGTTCTTCAGGTTGACACACAAACATAACACCAGCGGCATTCATGGATGCCTGGTTTTGTTTAGTGTGAACGTTTGAGCAGAGAAAAATGGCGAGGATAAGTTCGTAAGAGAGGACAGCCTGGCGTAGAGGAGTTAGTTTTGGATAGAGAGGGGAGAGGCTATGATCAGCCAGAGAGAGGAAAAGACGAAACATAATATCCTGAAAAGCAGAGACGACAATGAACCTGTTATTTTTGAGCCGACTGAGAGAGGTAAGTTCACTCTGAAGTCGGGAACACAATGCTCTTGGTTGCAGACTGACGAAGAATTTGGCCCAGAGAAACTGCGGCCCCGTGTTGAACCATGGTTAACTGCACTATTTCAGTCAGAGCACCTTGCTCTTTTGGTGGGGTCTGGCCTCACACATGCAGTTCATAATGCTGCAACCGGCGAAAGACTCCATGGAATGGAGAAAATTGACTTGAGTGTTTTCGAGACAGCGCTAGACGAGGCTGCGGCATCGACGGCACAAGCAGCTGGAAGAGATAGCTCAAACATCGAGGATCAAATTCGTGTGGCGAACGAGCTATTGAGGGGGCTGGAACACCTTTGTCTACAGCCCGTTCGAGGCGTCAAGAAGATGAAGCGAGAAACAGCAGCACTTAGAAATGATATAGAGAGAGCATTGACCGATTTCGCATCCTCAATTCTTGAGGGAGAGCGAAGTGTCGCTATTGCACCGCAACATCTGAAAGAACAGGCTTTCGGGTATTTGGTGAATTTTTTGGTCAGTTTCTCTGGCCGTTCTGGGACAAGAGACAGGCTGCACATATTTACAACCAACTATGACAGGTTGATAGAAGCCGGCGCTGAAGTAGCCGGGTTACATCTAGTTGACCGCTTTGTCGGCTCCCTCGCCCCTGTATTTCGCTCTACACGCCTGAGCATTGACCTTCACTATAACCCTCCAGGTATCCGTGGCGAGCCTCGCTATCTGGAAGGTGTCAGTCGGTTCACGAAACTTCATGGTTCTGTCGACTGGATTTATGTCGGCCGTAAGATCCGTCGCATCGGACTACCATTCGGTGCTGAGTCAATTGCGCCATATTTACATGCGCCAGAGCTGAGGGGCGCAACGTCTGCAAACTTGATGATCTATCCTAACTCCGCTAAGGATCGGGAAACTGCATCCTATCCTTACGTTGACCTTTTCCGCGACTTTGCAGCCGCAATATGTCGTCCCAATAGTACGCTCGTGACTTTTGGATATAGTTTTGGTGACGAGCACATCAACAGGGTGATTGAGGATATGCTAACAATCCCGTCTACACATCTGGTTGTTATCTCTTTTGATGACCCGATGGGGCGGATCATGAGAACCTATCGAGAGATGGCGAGGCCCGCACAGGTGACATTGCTAATCGGTAATCATATTGGGAGTCTAGACAACCTGGTCACCCATTACCTGCCAAAATCTGCGATTGACAGAACCACCTTTCGGATGGCTGAGTTACTAAGGTCACGTTTCAGCAATGATGATCAGGGGGACAGTAAGACGGGCGAGTCAGTGGGAGGTGAGCGAAATGACCCCTAGTCCGCTTGAATATGCCGAGTCGTTACACATTGGAACAGTTGAGTTTGTCTCACCTAGCGAGATCAAAGTGTCACTTGATATTGAGGCCCCTGAGTCAGTTGCATTAAATACGGGGACTCCTAGGCCGTTTCCCCGGGTTAACAGTTATGTGCTAATAGCTAGTGATGAAGGCTACTTAGTTGGGCAGGTGGAGTGGCTGACAGTTGAGCGTTCGGCTTATCCTAAACGGCGTGGTATGCAGGATTTTGGCCTGGTGGATTTGCCATATCCGCTACGGAAAATGAGCCTTAATCCCCTTGGGACGCTTCACACGATGATAGACTTAGATCTGAAACAGCGTTATCGGTTCAGACGTGGCGCCCATGTTTTCCCTTCAGTTGGCGATAGTGTCTTGCTTCCCACCCAACAGCAGCTCCGCTCTATTGTTGAGTCAGGAGATAACAGGAGGGTCAAGATAGGTACGAGTCCATTGGCGGGGAATGCTGATGTATGTATCGATCCAGATAGAATGTTTGGGAGGCACCTCGCAGTACTTGGAAATACAGGGAGTGGCAAGTCGTGTTCAGTTGCGGGGTTGATTCGGTGGTCATTGCAAGCAGCCCAACAACATGGCGTAGCGCCTAATGCTAGGTTCATACTGTTAGATCCCAATGGGGAATATGGGAGAGCATTTCGCGGAGATGGAGGAGCGCTCAGCCCGCGGATCTTCAAAATTGACCCATCAGTTGGCGATGCTGCTCTCGAGGTGCCCATTTGGTTCTGGAACTCGGCAGAGTGGGCAACTTTCGCCCAGGCTAGTGGGAAAACACAACGACCAACTTTGGCTTACGCACTTCGTGCAGTTCGCGATGGACAGGCTGATGCGCCAGCAAGCCCGAGTCACGATATGCGCAGATTCTTAAGGACAATTGTTAGCATTATACAGGCTGAAAGAAATGCAGGAACCCCCTGGGGTACTTTCCCAAAACCAAAGAGTTTCTTAGAAAAGCTGACTAAGTGGAAGACTGCTTTTGGGCCGAACATGTCCTTTACAGAGGCAGAACAAGCTGCTTTGGAGAAAATGAGCAATACGATCTCTGCCCTTGAAAAAGCGCGATCTGCGCCATATTCTCATGCAGACTTCACTCTCCAAGAAATCGAGACACTGTATGAAAGTGCCAGTGCGGCACACACAGTGTTTGGGGGAAATGTTGGTGAGTTACTTCCAATAGACGCTGATGTTCCACGGCCGTTCACAGGGGATTCCTTCTTGCGCTGTCTTGAAGCCTGTGCTGAGATGCTAGGTGTTGCAGAATATGTTGAGACGATGCTCATTCGTATCAGAGCCATGTTAGGCGATGCTAGGATGGTATCTGTGATAGAGCCCCCTGAAGAGGTGACACTGGACATTTGGCTTTCTAACTATATTGGCGCAGATTCAGCAGATAATGGATGTGTGACAATTATAGACCTCTCTCTTGTGCCATCTGAGGTCATTCACATTATAGCAGCTGTAGTAGCAAGAATGGTGTTTGAAGCACTACAGCGATACAGGAAGCACCATACTCAGCACGAAGTGCTCCCCACAGTCCTTGTCATGGAAGAAGCGCATACTTTCATCAAGCGCTACAGGGATGACGCAGAGAATCAGGATGCAGCGTTGGTGTGCTGCCAAGTGTTCGAACGTATTGCGAGGGAAGGGCGAAAGTACGGACTAGGATTACTATTGTCATCACAGCGCCCTTCCGAACTGTCACCCACCGTCCTTTCTCAGTGCAACACATTCTTACTTCATAGAATGAGTAATGATCGAGATCAGGATCTAGTGAACCGGCTGGTTCCGGATACACTTAAGGGCATGCTCCGGGAGCTGCCTTCGCTACCTTCTCAGAACGCGATTCTTCTGGGCTGGGCAACCGAGTTGCCTGTGCTCGTGCGTATGAATGACCTTCCTGAGGAACAGCAACCGCAATCGAGCGACCCAGACTTCTGGAATGTCTGGACCCGAAAAGAAGAGCGAGGCGTTGACTGGAGACAGATCGCTCATGACTGGCAGGGCAGGTATCCGGTGGCCTTACCTCAGGATCCACAAGAAGATAATAAAAAAACATAATAGGGTGTTTGGTAAGACAAAAGAACCGTCAGGCTGTGTCAAAAGTCTTCCCTTTAATATGTCATATATGGGAATACGTTATGTAATGTAAGCAGAACCTTTTGCAGAATGGGGATGCTACCATGGGTACTATCAGTGGCCAAGACCGTCATCAGCTGTCGCTACCTTTTTGACAAAAAGCGCGGGTACTTTTGTCCACTATAGCCATGGCATCTACTAGGGTTACATCCTGTCCAGTTTCCGATTGAGCTTCTGCAGTTGGCGGAGTATGAGCCAGTTCTGGCGAGTCAGAGTCCAGAGGGCATTGACGGTCTGCATCTCCACGGGCTTGAAGCCGATCGATCGTATTTGGCCCATTAGGCCACCGGTTACGGCTAAATCAGTCATCATCATTTCCAGTATTTCGATGTCTTTGTCATCCAGATCAGTCAGCCCGTACTTGCGTTGAAACTCCCTAGCTCTCCTTGACATGTAGTTAACCACCTTTCAGTTGTCTTGGTCTATAGTCAGAGGTACGCCCATGATACGCTTGCTAGTTCTTTCATTTAGGGGACACACGGCTGGTTTCCTGCAAACAGAAGTACACATTTGCATCATGCCTACCTATGTTGGCAAACGATGACACAGAACGAAAGGGATAAACGTAGTAGCTGGGAGGATTTTGTCAAAAGAAGTGGAAGTAGGGAACATTGAGACTGGGTAGGTAAGGGCATATGTGGAAAAGAAACACACCACATTGGCTTTGACGCCAGGTGGTGTGTCTACAGTTATGCAACTTTGGTCTAATACGGTGGTTCGTCGTCCTCGCTCTTTAACTTCTTTTCCCAGTTCTCGTCCTGTTCTTTGCCTTCGCGGAAGTCAGAGACAATATCGCCAAGACCCTGATAAGACTGCATGATGATTTCCTTGGAGAAGGCAGCCCTGCGATCGCGGCGTATGCCGATGAGGTCGGCGTCAGCGAAGTCTGTGAGGTCTGCGCCGAGGTAGAAGAACTCCCATCCGGCAGCCTGGCGCTCACCGACCAGTTCTTTGACATGGCCTGCAGAATAGCTCTGGCTGGCGTTTTCCATTCCGTCGGTAATAATTACGAAGATGGCTCGGGAGGAACGGCTTCTGACCTTTTCGATGGTGCGGCCGACAGCGTCGTAGAGGGCAGTGGTACCGCGCACGAAGTAGTCTTGCTCGGTCATATCCCCTTGACCATGGGCAGCTCTACCGCATCGTGCAGCAGTTCGTAAAGGTTGTCAAACAGCACTGTAGTAACTCTGGCTTCACCCTCCTGAGTTTTTTGTCGATGGAGGAAGGCGTTGTATCCGCCGATGGTGTCAGATTCTGAGCCCTGCATTGATCCGGAGCGGTCGACAATGAAGACGATTTCTACCGACATAGTTGTCAGCACCTCCGTATGGTATTGCTACCCAGCAGGTTTTCCTCCGCCAGGATGCACTACCATTATATGCGGTGCCATTGCGCTTGTGTGGCCCCGCAAGCAGAAAGTGAGCGGCTGTGTCCAATGTTGACATGCGGTGCAGCCACTTTCGGGAGGAAGTCGCTAGTTGAGATTAAGGAGGCAAAGAGCAATGGGTGAGACAGCGTTCAGCACTGAGGCTAATGGAATGGAGGCAGCGCAGCAGTATGTGGAAGCTCGTTATGCGAAGCAACTCACCTCCGGAGAAAGACGCTTCATCATATTGAAACTAGCCATCGACGAGAGAGGCCGGATTAGGTTCGGTGGCTTCCTGTCTGTGCTGTTTGTGGCGCTGCATGTTTCCTTGCTTTTTGCGGTCATTGCATTGGTTATGAATCCGAGTTTGCCCCAGCTAGTGAGTATGGTCCTAGCAGCAACAATACTGTTCTACATGTATCGCAAGAGCAAGAAGGCTATGCTATTATTGCGCATTGTATCTTTTTGGAGTGCGGTTTGGTCGGCGTATCACTTCCATGTGATTACCCAGATTCTTAACAGTGGCCTGCTTCCACAGAATATTTACGAGAGCACCCAGCTAGGGCGGTTGACTCACGGGACTAGTGTTGTGTTTGCAGTTATCCTGTTGCTTTATCTACTCATCTCACGAAGGGCGAGGTTTACACTGCTAGAACCTTAAGCTGAATGCTACGGAAGCACCGGGGTCGGTTCTTTCTGCTTCAGTGTGTTCCGGTGCTTGTCCGGCTATGAATGCAGAAAGCGGGAGAAGTCCCGAAGCATTGACCGTCGTCTCATTTGATAGGGGAGGTAATCGCCAATGGACGCAATCGTCAACCGCCTAAACAGGGCATTTGGCCTTACCCGGGACCTGGCTGTGTTTCTGTCGCAGGGCGACCTTATGCGGGGATTACCTAACTTGCCATCCAACACCATTGGCCAGCAGTTGTGGTGTGTAGTGGGCGCCAGGGAGAGCTACCTGAAGGCCATAGATAACGAGGCGTGGCAGGGGTTCAGCTGCTCGCTGAGCGATCCCACTTCAAAGGAAATGGTGATGGCGTGTCTGGAAGATAGCGCGGCAAAGTGCCTGGAGTATTTTGATGGGCGGGAGCTTAGCCCGCTGCAGACCGAGTTTCTGCTGGACCTGCTGGAGCACGAGGTGCAGCATCATGGCCAGCTAATACGCTATGTCTACGGCAACCGCCTTGCCTTTCCAGAAAGCTGGGCGAAGAGGTATACGGTTTAGCAAGTCGCGACAAAGCGGATGGGCACTCCTGTCCGTGGTCGGCAATGGCGGTGTGCCGTGAACAAAGGAGGAATGAAATGAATCAGCAAGAGCAACCGTGGTACCTGCGACCCGGCAGTGTACGTGCACTCATGGGAGTCATCGCAGCTCTGGTAGTGTTTAACGTCTGGACGGTGTGGACGCTAGGGAAAGTTTGGGAGCGAGTGCAGAACCTGCCCACCCATATTTCATCTGGCTCTAGCGCTCAGATCAACATGAGCCCTTTGCTGACTGGAGTACAGCAGAGCTACACTCAGCTATTGTCCTATGA
>DDWC01000202.1 GCA_002345475.1 Firmicutes bacterium UBA2296 | reverse complement strand
TTGACAGGGGGCACCTCAAAAGCTTGCGGGGCTTGACTATTGCTATGGTGCGCCATCAGGGACTCGAACCCCGGACCCACTGATTAAGAGATACTATAATCGCCTTTTGTGCCTGGTTGCTCTGAGTTGCTCTGAGTTGTTCTGAGGCTGAAAGAGGTTGATAATGCAGGCTCTTCGGGATTAGCCGTGTTTGGCTGTGTTGTGCTGAGTTGCTCTCCGTTGTGCGCAGTTCGCACACCACTCGCACACCACTCGCACACTACCGTAACGCTAGCAGTACGCCCCATTAGTTAAGTGAACGAGATGGGTTTTTCAGTCACAAGGAAAGCCCATGCATGAAACCCAACTTATCAAACTCCGTTCTAGGATGTTTTGTTTCGTCGCAGATTGTCGATAGCCTTGCGTGCCGCACGCTGAGAGTGCTTACGGGCAGCCAACATAGCCCTCTCTGAATCTCCCTCTTTTATGGCATCAAGTATCTCCCGGTGCTCGTCAATTGCTTCACGTGATCTTGCAGCAGTAACATTAATGGCCCGGAATATTGACACATACTCCTCATATTGCTGAAACAATCTCTTCAAGTGTCGGCCACCACTGGCCTCTCCTAGCCACTTGTTGAACTGGCTATGACACTCTGAGAGGCGCTCCCAATCACTTCTTTGTAGCTCGTCCTCGGAGCGCCGCAAGATGTCCTCGGCCTTCTTAGCAAATCCAGCGTCTTGCCGTTCAGCCGCAATCGAGCATGCGAGTTCCTCTAGGGCTCCCCGGATACGGTAAAGCTCGAGTATGTCCTTCTCTGTGAAGCCCTCAACAATAATACCGCGCCTAGGTAGCAAGGTAACCAAGCCCTCGGACTCAAGTTTTCTGATAGCCTCGCGAACCGGTATTCTGCTCACATTCGCAAGTTGAGCCAGATGGGTTTCCATGATTCGTTCGCCAGGCGGAAGGATTCCTGTGATGATTGCTTCGCGAAGAGCTTCGTAGACCTGTTCGCGAACCAACTTGAATGAAGGGCTATTACCAATTGGCTCAAGAAGAGCAGTGAGCGCCAAATTGACACCGAAGTCGCCGCTTTTCCCCAAGGGCGATTACCTCCTTTCATCGATACCTTACATCACTGTTGTTAGATTTGCTTACGCGTGAACTGGAGAAGGCCGCCTTCAAGAAGAATGGCTCGTTCTCGCTCAGACAACCTGTTATCACAGTTTATCACTTCTGAGCCAATCTTGACCACAAAGTTGCCTCCTGCTGTTAGGCTGTTCCAAACATCCGTGACTTCAACATCCATATCTTCTTGCAGCAGATCGTATTGCGCGCTCGTAATAGTGATTGGTACTACTCCCCAGTTGATTAGGTTACTCCAATGGATGCGGGCAAAGGACTGTGCGAAGACTGCCTTGACACCTAAGGCCATCGGAGCAAGAGCGGCATGTTCACGGCTGGATCCCTGCCCGTAGTTCTTTCCTCCAACTATGAACCCGCCTCCGAACTCTCTGCATTTATCAGGGAATCCCGGGTATACTTTCTCAAACACATACTCTGCAATTGCCTCGACATTAGATCGTAAGGCAAATACCTTTGCCCCAGAAGGACTTATGTCGTCAGTTGATACATTATCCCCAAGTTTGATAAGGACCTTCCCGATCATTGCATCCGCGATAGGCTCATTCAACTTGAGTTCTTTGATATTTGGACCGCGTACTGGCTCCATTCCTCTTAAAGCAGGATCAGGCCATACAATGCAACTCTCCGCTAAGGGGAACTGCTCCGGCTCATCAAACTTCATTGGTTCACCTAGCTCCCTTGGGTCCGTGAGCACACCTCTGAGAGCTGATACTGCAGCTGTCTCGGGACTAACGAGATAAACCTCTGCGTCATCGGTTCCACATCTGCCGCGGAAGTTCCTGTTCATGGTCCGAAGTGAGATGGCGCCTGATGCAGGCGACTGACCATTTCCTGCGCAAGGTCCACAGCCCAACTCCAGGATTCTTGCGCCAGCACTTATCATGTCACTAAGAGCATTGTTATTAACTAACACCTCGAGCACACGCCGGGATCCTGGTGATATTGACATGTCTACACGGGCATTCACGCTACTTCCAGAGAGAATGCTTGCTGTAATCATAAGATCGTTGTAAGAGGAGTTTGTACAACTACCCACAATTACCTGGTCAACCTTCAGTCCTGCCAGTTCCGATACTCTCTTTACATTTCCCGGGCTATGTGGGCACGCCACCAAGGGTTCAAGGCTTGAGAGATCAATGTCCCATGTTTCTGAGTAAGTAGCATCATCATCGGGAACCAGCAAAGAGAAGTCCTTTTCTCGACCATGCATTCGCAGAAACTGCCTCGTCCGCTCATCTGTCGGGAAAACTGACGAGGTTGCACCAGCTTCTGTACCCATATTTGCTATCGTGGCGCGCTCGTAAACCGAAAGTGATGATACACCATCACCTGTGAACTCGAACACCTTGCCGTATCCTCCACGGACCCCACCACGCCTGAGAATCTCCAGGCCGATGTCTTTTGCCGTAACCCACGGCCGCAACTGCCCCTCTAAACGTATGTTAATCACGTCCGGGCACACTACCGTATATTTGCCTGTTGCCATCGTCACCGCAACATCTTGTCCGCCTGCTCCAATGGCCAGCATGCCGAGTGCGCCGGAAGTCTGTGTATGGCTATCAGAGGCGACCAGTGTTTCACCAGGCTTTGCAAATCGCTCTATATGATTCTGATGGCATATTCCGCTACCCGGCTTGAAGTACAGAAGACCGTAGTTTTGGCAGATCCCGAAAATGAACCGATGATCATCCGAGTTTTCAAAGCCATTTTGCAGAAGATTGTGGTCCATATAGGCAACTGACAAGGGTGGCTTCACTTTCTCAATCCCCATCGCCATGAAGCTGAGACCTGCCATACTCCCTGAGAGATCATGAATAAATGACTGATCTACATCCAATGTTATCTCTTGACCGACCACAGGCTTTTCCGCACTATGTGCAGCCAGGATCTTATAAGTCAGGCTATTACCCATTCCGGATACCTCCTAATTGCTTAGCAACGTGTTCTACAGTAGCTTGTAGCGCCGCTGGAGTTCTTGAAGATGTTCATACTTGGTCAGACGATTTCTTTCATCAGTTGTAATAATCTTGTCTTGGATATCCTCAGTCTGGCCACTATCCCGGAGATGTATGAGCGCATCCTGAATTCCTTTAACCGCTGCTTTCAGAGGGAAATTGGCGTGCAGCATGAACGTGTAGCCCAGCTCACTTACTTGCCTGCGGTTGAGCAGTGGCGTGAGCCCACCCTCGACCATGTTAATAATCAGAGGAGCAGCGACCAGTTTCGGTATCGCCTGGATTTCTTCCATTGAGCGCGGTGCTTCTACGAATATCATGTCAGCTCCTGCTTCTCGATATCTTTGAGCCCTTTCAATGGCACGATCAAATCCTTCAACTGCAATTGCGTCTGTTCTGGCGATAATAACAACATCACTCTGGCGGGCATCCAGGGCAGCCTTAATCTTGATTTCCATTTCCTCAACGTCAACCACGGCTTTCCCGGCAAAGTGACCACACTTCTTAGGCGTAACCTGATCCTCAATCTGCAATCCCGCACATCCTGCTTTTTCGAACTGACGCACTGTTCGATACACATTAAGGGCATTGCCAAATCCCGTGTCTATGTCACAAATCAGTGGTATTTGCACAGCCTCGCACATATAACGAACGTGATTTAGCACTTCCCCCATTGATATCAGGCCAACATCAGCTAAACCAAGCTGAGTGTTTGATATCCCGGCCCCCGTTGCGTAAACAGCTTCAAAGCCCAAATCTTCCACGACATGCGCAAACATTGCGTTGACCGCGCCTGGCAGTAGCGTCGCTTCTTTACGGTTTAGTAACTCTCGAAGTTTCTTCTGAACCGTCACTTATCTCACCTCATTAGTCTAATTCTTTTTCTGTACATACGTCCTGTAGATTGGGTATGCGAGACTCACGATACTTAAGACGAAAAACACGACCGTTATTGGTCTAGTCAGTAGTGCGGAATAGTTGCCACTGAACATCTGGTTAATTCTTATGAGTTCCCTGTCCGCAATTGGAGCCAAGATGATCCCAAGCACCGTTGCAATAGGAGGATAGTCGTTGCGTTTCATGAGCCACCCGACTAATCCAAAGAAAAGCATAAGCCGTGCGTCAAAAAGAGTATTTCGGCCTGCAAAGCCGCCTATGGCCGCAAAAAGGGCTATGGCCGGAACAAGAACGCGAGCAGGGATAGTGATGACTGTCGCGGCATAGTAGCAAAACACTAGGCCAACCCCCAAAAGGACAACCTGCTGTATGAGCGTCGAAGTCAAAATCGCGTATACTTCTGGCATATGATCAAGAAAGAGTCGCGGTCCGGGTATAAGGTTATGAAGCATTAGGGCACCAATGAGCATTGCGGTCGCTGAGCTCCCAGGGATACCTAGAGCCAGCATTGTCGCCATAGCTCCACCCTGCGAGGCGTTGTTAGCTGTTTCGCCTGCTATCAGACCCTCTTCACTGCCATGCCCATAAGCCTCAGAGTTCTTGGAAGCTCTCTTTGCTTCATTGTAGGCCAAGATATTGGCTACTGTTGCACCGGCGGCAGGCATGACACCAACACCGATGCCTATAATGCTTGACTTTAGGACGGTACCCTTATATTTGAGAACGGTGAGCGCACCCGCCCATAGCTTCCGAAAATTTCTTGTTTCAATTGGCGCATCTCCACCTTGTACGTATTTCAAGTCTAGCATCATAAAGAGTTCTGAAATGGATAGAAAACCAATTAGTGCAACGATTGTAGGAATCCCATCCATGAGATAGAGACTCCCCATCGTGCCTCGGGTGACGCCCGTTGG
>DDWC01000046.1 GCA_002345475.1 Firmicutes bacterium UBA2296 | reverse complement strand
CTGCAACAGCGTCGGGGGTCAACACACTATCAGGCTTCCCCAAAACTAGCAGTGGTCCGCCTGTCTCGCCTCCGACGCCGTACTGTCCCTGTACCAGATAGCCGTAGGCACGCACGGTCGCTTTCTGACCGGGTACCAGCTCAATGACCTTACCTGCCACATACCCGGTTAGCTCTGTCCGAACATGCAGCGGCATGATTGTGACGATGCCATCTTCGATGGATACAACCTTGCCGTATTGCGCCGACTGGACCAACTGTGTTTTACCGGAGACACGCCTCAGGGCGACGACTTGTCCGGGGACAACGGCATTGCCGACAATAACCCGCAGACAATCCCCGACCATGATTGGTCGCACGTCCAGAAGAGCCGGGACATCAAGCACCTCGGGTTCGCCCGAACCTACCGGGACTGGTTCCCTAATGTAAACGTGGCCAAGCTGTTTGGAGACCAACCCCAGGAAACCGGCGTAGGGTGAAGTGACAACCTGGCGCCAGCCAAAGGCGTAGGACGCCGCCAGGGGATCGCCAACGTCCACTGGAGCACCTTCGGGTATTAGCATGTGGTTACGCAATGCCTTTCCGTCGATACGCAGCTTGGAAATAACGCTGTGGCGCATCATGCGACCAGGCATGTAGTCAATGCGGCCCACGACCTGTTCTTCCGTAACCCAGTCGCCTTCCTTAACTGTCATCTCGCCGCTGTAGGGTAAGAGGCGTGTGCGGTCAACAAACCTCGGTGTCAGCATTAGCGACCACCTCCCAGCGCCTGTAGTTCTGCAGCCGTGAAAGCTCCCAGGGCTTCAACCCATTTGGCCTGTTGCTGCCAGTTAATCTGTGATTCCAGATGAACAATATCGCGGCCGCGGCAGTCAAGTATGACACCAACTGTGCCTCCACTGACTTCCATCTGCAGGGCGACATTCTTGCCGCGCCCTACGTCTCCACCTTCGCTGGGCTGCAACCTGATCTTCGCAGAAGCTTCGGCAGACAGAGGCAGCACCGCAATTTCGCCGTAGGCCACGGTGCCCTGTTGCTCTCCGGCAGGGCCAGAGAAGCTGTATGTCAGCACGGGTTTGCCAAGCAAGTCCGGGTCATAGGGCAGGCCAAAGAGGCTGAAACTAGGGCCTAAGCGGATGAAGCAATCTTTCTCCAGTACGTTTAGCGCTGCTTCAGAATTTGTCTGCGTCAGTGCGCCCAGATGCGGCATCATAAAAATGCTATCAACGGCCAGGAAGCAAAAGCCCTTGGGCTGGAAGGCATCAAGGAGAATGGCCGCGGCTTGAGCCCGGCGCGGAGCATGGGACAGCACGCCGCCACTGCCAATGAGCAAACCAATAGTGCCCATATCAATTGTGCGAGCCCGGCTTTTCAAGCCCTCTTCCTGGCTGGAAAGGACCTTCTTCAGGGAAGAAAGTTCTTCTCCCGGCAGCTCCTTGGCCAGCTCAATGTGTTGCTCCAGTGAGAGCCGCAGCGCCTCCCGCGCCAGCGCCTGTTCGATCGCCAAATCACGCAGAGTTTCCGGCACGCTGGTCGGATGAATCAGCTTATTGGCGATGGCGTTCTCCAGTTGCGTTTCATCGCAGGGGAAAGGCAGCCAGCGCAATATGTTTGCCACACCTGCGCTGACCAGCACATTGCCCGAGCTGTAGCTCATGCCCAGGTTGGCGCTGACGGTGCGGTTGAAGGTGCCTCCAATAACCGAGAAGACATCTGTTGTGGCTCCGCCGATATCTGCACCCAGAATGTTTGTCTCGTCCCGCTCGGCAAGGTGAGTCATTATGCGACCAACCGCCAGCGGGGTGGGCAGGATTGGGCCTGTCGTTTGACGCTTCAAGGCGAAATAGCCCGGCGCCTGTTCCATAACATGGCTGAGGAACAGTTCGTGAATCCGGTCGCGTGTCGGTCCCAGGTTTTCTTCCTCAAAGCCCGGACGCAAGTTGGGCATAACGGAGAGATCAAAGACATCATCTAAAGTGTCTTGCACCAGGGGGGCTGCCAAGTTATTGCCGGCATAAATCACCGGCATGCGGTAGGTCTTGCCAAAGCGCGGCTGTGGCTTTGAGCTGTTGAGCATATCGCAAAACTCAACGGCGAAGTTGACGCTCTTGCCGCCATCCACGCCTCCTGCCAGTAGAACCATGTCGGGTCGGGCCCTGCGTAAAGCTTCCATGCGCCGGAAAACGGGCCGCTCGTCATCCGTCGAGAACACGTCCAGGATGATCGCTCCGGCTCCGAGGGCGGCGCGTTGCGCACTCTCGCCGGTCACAGCCTTGGCCAGGCCACACACGAGCACTTGCAGGCCACCGCCGGCGCTGCTGGTTGCGAGGAACTCTGTGCTCACGGCTTCGGCATGCAAACCGGAATCATCAAGCAAACTGTAACCCGAGAGTCTGGCTATCTCTCCAACCGCTCGTCTTATTCCAATCATGACATCTTCATTGGGTGCTTCCACCGTGGTACCGGACTCCCCCCGAAAAGTCATGCGGTATTCGCCGTCCACCTGTTCTATCAGGATAGCCTTGGTCGTCGTGCTGCCTACGTCAACAATTAGGTAACGTTGGTTGTCCATATTGCCTCACTTCACTCCCATACCATATGGGCCGGGGTACAGCCCACAATAAATGACTGTATAATAGTAACATGGTGAATCTTTTGAGGCAAAAGGGACGGAGCCTTCTGCTTCGATGTCGGGGACGCAGCTATCGCCAAATGGCCAATACATACACAAGAGCTGCCCAAGGGGCAGCTCTTGTGTTGCTCTAGTGCGCCCGGCATGGGCGAT
>DDWC01000021.1 GCA_002345475.1 Firmicutes bacterium UBA2296 | reverse complement strand
CCCCTTGCACTTAAGGGCAAAGGATGTGCCGCCGATGATATTGGCACTGCCCGGCAGAACTCCGGCTGTGGTGATGCCCGCTCGGCGGAAGTCGTCAAAGGCAGTGTCCAGCATGTTGGTGCCGTCCAGCGCGCTGCACCAGGCCGTCAGAGGACTGGTTGCTTCGTTATGGTCCTGGCCCTCCCAGCCAACTCCCTGCTCACCAATGCCGATGTGGGCGTGGGACTCGATGATGCCGGGGGTGACGGTGCGTCCCGCGGCGTCGATTTGCTTCGAGCCCGCGGGGATATCCAGCTTCTCGCCTACGGCTTTAATTTTGCCCGCTTCGATGAGGATCTGCCCGTTCGGTATGATACCGTGGGAAACCGTCTCGATGCGTGCGTTTACAATCGCCAGCATAGTATTCCTCCTCGCTTAGATTTTAATCACAACTATATTCTACAGGTACAACCCGAAACCTGCTTTAGACCGGCGAAAGTATTCAGTATACAAAATAGTTTGACTTAAAAAGTTATAATTTTCTGTCTTTTTTGTTTTGCCCTATTGACGCTGCCAGCGAAGCCGTGATAATATTCTGAAAATCTACCTTTTTCGCAGGGCATAATGTTCGTATACATGCCTCAGTCTCCTGCACCGGGGTCAAGCGTTCCCGGGGTGGGTGGATTTTTTATACCCAAAAACACCTTAGACGTTAGACGAGAGCCGCCAGCCGCCAGCCACCAGCCGCCAGACAACAGACAACAGGCAACAGGCAACAGGCAACAGGCAACAGGCAACAGGCAACAGGCAACAGGCAACAGCCAACAGCCACCAGCCACCAGCCACCAGCCGCCAGCCAACAGGCAACCAACAACAGACAACCAACAACAGCCAACAGTTTATGATTAATGATTCACGGAAGAAGGTGCCCCCATGAGTAACTTGCTGGAAATCAGAGGTCTTGAAGTAAGCCTGGGTCTTAACGGCAAGGCGCGACGTGTAATCGACGGAATTGACATCTCGGTGGGTGAAAGAGAAGTCGTGGGCATTGTCGGAGAGTCGGGCTGCGGCAAGAGCATGACTGCCTTGTCGATAATGGGCCTTCTGCCTCAAAAGGTGGGCAGAGTTTCCGGAGGTGAAATCTACTTCAGGGGGAAGCCACTCAGCGGCATGGACCGCCATTCACGGCGTCTGATGCGGGGACGCGATGTAGCCATGATCTTTCAGGAACCCATGACATCACTCAACCCGGTGCTAACGATTGGCAGGCAACTCAGTGAGACAGTCATGCTGCACCGCAAGCTGGGCAGAGGGCAGGCCTGGGAGAGAGGAGTAGAGATGCTGGGTCTGGTGGGCTTATCCAATCCGAGTCAGCGCATGAATGAGTATCCTCATCAGCTGAGCGGTGGTATGCGGCAACGGGCAATGATTGCCATGGCTCTTTCGTGTGAGCCGGCTCTGCTCATCGCGGATGAGCCTACTACGGCCCTTGACGTTACCATACAGGCTCAGGTTCTGGAATTGGTCCGCCGACTTGGCGCTGAACTTGGGATGGCAATCCTTCTTATTACTCATGATCTTGGCGTAATCGCAGAAATGGCAGATCGCGTGGTGGTCATGTACCTGGGACAGGTGGTGGAAGAGGGCAGGGTGAAGGATATTTTCTCATCCCCTTTGCATCCTTATACCTGTGGTCTGCTCAGGTCGGTCCCACGCATTGATGCAGACACCGCAGAACTTTATCAGATACCGGGGAATGTGCCGGACCTGGGCGACATACCCACAGGCTGCCGTTTCGCTCCGCGGTGCGAGTTCGCCACGATCCATTGCGCAGCATCTGTACCTCCGCTGACGAATCACGGAACCCAGCAAGTCCGTTGCTGGAATGTGGCAACGATTCATGGGGAGGTGGTGACATCGTGAATCAGGCGTTACTGAGGGTAGAGGAACTAAAGAAACACTACAACCTGGCAAAGGGAAGAACCCTGCAGGCTGTGGACGGTGTCAGTTTCACGGTTAGAGCGGGTGAAACGTTGGGCGTAGTGGGAGAGTCCGGTTGCGGCAAGACAACACTTGGCAGAACTGTGTTGCGCCTGGTGGAAGCGACGTCCGGACGTGTGTACTACCGGGACAGGAATGTGTACGACATGTCTCCCGTCGAGTTGCGTGAGGCGCGCCGCGAGATGCAGATAGTGTTTCAGGACCCCTATGCATCTCTGAACCCGCGCATGAAGGTCAGCGATGTAATAGGCGAAGCGCTGGAGGCCAAAGGTGTGCCGCGGCGAATGTGGACGCAGGAAGCGGAGGCAGTCCTGGACAAGGTAGGGCTGAGCCGGACGGCCATGAGCCGTTATCCTCATGAGTTTAGTGGTGGGCAGAGACAACGCATCGGTATTGCCAGGGCACTGGCGGTTGGGCCAAGTCTGCTGGTCTGTGACGAGCCTGTTTCAGCTCTTGATGTCTCTGTGCAGTCGCACATAATCAACCTGCTCGGTGAGCTGAAGCGCGAGATGCACCTGACATACCTGTTTATCGCCCATGACTTGGCGGTGGTACGGCACATCAGCGACCGCGTGGCGGTTATGTACCTCGGTCAGATTGTGGAAATGGCACCCGCACGAAGTCTCTACGCCGCGCCACAGCATCCCTACACCAAGGCCTTGCTCAACGCCGTGCCCAACCCCGACCCCGCGAAAAGGGGATTGCGGCAGATCATATCCGGTGAGATACCAAACCCCGAGTGCCCACCGCCAGGATGCCGCTTCCATGAACGCTGTCCGGTGGCTGTGGCAAGGTGCCGCGAGGACGTTCCCGCTCTCAAGTCGGTAGGGGCATCACATATGGCGGCATGCCACCTGTTGGAGGAGGTGAAGGAGATTGATTAGGAGATTGCTCTCCCGTTTGGTCCATGCTCTGGTGGTTGTCATTGGAGTATCCGTCATTGTCTTTGCCGTAATGCATCTCATCGGTGACCCTGCTCTGCTTATGTTGCCGCTGGACACTCCGCCGGAGCAGGTAGCTGCGTTTCGCACGCATATGGGGCTGGACGATCCCCTGCCTGTCCAGTACTGGCGCTTTGCAACTTCGGCCTTGCGTGGCGACTTCGGCGAGTCGATCAGGCATCGCCAGCCAGCCCTCATGCTGATCCTGGAGCGAATGCCCGCAACTCTGCAGCTCACCGGGATGGCCCTGCTCATTACATTACTCCTGTCACTTCCCTTGGGTGTCCTGGCTGCAGCCCATAGAGACTCGGCTTGTGACAGACTCGCCTCTCTGCTGGCGGTTTTGGGGCAGTCAGTCCCCGTATTCTGGTTGGGCCTGATGCTGCAAATAACGCTGGGGGCGGGGCTTGGCTGGTTCCCGATCTTTGGGCGTGGCACGGTGGCTCATCTGATACTTCCTTCAATTACACTGGGCCTGTACTCGACTGCGGCGATGATGCGCATGCTGCGCTCCAAAATGCTCGAGGTGCTTGGTCAGGACTACATCCGGACTGCTCACTCCAAGGGTCTCAGTGAAACGGCTGTGCTGCTACGGCACGCGCTGAAGAATGCACTGTTGCCGGTGGTTACGGTCTTTGGGCTACAGTTGGGGGCACTGCTTGGCGGAGCCGTGATTACCGAGACCATCTTTGCCTGGCCGGGCGTGGGGCGGTTAATGGTCCAGGCCATCTCCAACCGCGACCTGCCTCTGGTGCAGGCCGGCGTCCTGGTGCTGGCCATGATCATAGTCTCAGTTAATCTTCTTACAGACGTCGTGTACGTCTATCTTGACCCCCGCATACATTACAACTAGGAGGTGACCCCGGTGCGTACTGTGTCGTTTATATGGTCCAGGATGAGGGGCAATTATAGTGCCCTGGTGGGGTCGCTACTCCTGACCTGTGTAGTGATGGCGGCGCTCTTTTCGCCACTGCTCGCTCCCCACGATCCCCGAGCGCAGTTTTTGGAAAGACGCCTCAGACCACCGGCATTTGCCGGCGGCAGCAGTGAAAACCTGCTGGGCACAGATCAGTTGGGAAGAGACCTGCTGAGTCGTATTGTCTATGGAGCCAGAGTCTCTCTTCTGGTGGGTCTGGCAGCGGTGATGCTGGCGGGACTGACCGGGATCTTTCTCGGCATAATGTCAGGTATGTTTGGCGGGGCTATTGACCGCATTGTAATGCAGCTCGCCGACGTGCAGCTGGCGATGCCTTTTATCCTGTTCGCCCTGGCCGTGATGGCTGTGCTGGGGCCGGGTTTGCGCAATGTCATCCTCGTTCTCGGGGTCACCGGTTGGGTCATCTATGGCCGCGTGGTGCGCAGCGAGACGCTGTCCTTGAGGGAAAAGGAGTATGTCGAGGCCTCCCGGGCCTTAGGGCATGGGCGTTTCAAGATTATTCGTCGTCACATTCTGCCCAACATTATGCCCACGGCAATTGTTCTGGCTACACTGCAGGTTGCCAATATGATTATCGCCGAAGCGTCGCTCTCATTTCTGGGTTTGGGTATAGAGCCCGATATCCCCTCCTGGGGGAGCATGTTGTCTGACGGGCGCGGCTACATTTCCACTGCCTGGTGGGTGGCCACCTTCCCGGGAATCGCCATAATGCTGACGGTTCTTTCCATAAACTTAATTGGCGACTGGCTGAGAGATAGCCTGGATCCGAGACTAAAGAGCAGTATATAGAGGAGAGATCAGAGATGAAGACTGGCAAAAAGACACGTTGGCTGGTGTATGCCGCTCTGCTGGCCATGTCCGCACTGCTGCTGACAGCATGTAGCAGCCCATCGCCCGCGACTCCGACTACCCCGTCGACTTCCGCTCCGGCAAAGCCTCTGGTTATCGCGCAGGGGGTTGACGCAACGACTCTTGACCCTAATTTCCATTCGGAGACCCCCACCGGCAATGTGGCAAACCAGATTTATGACAGGCTAATCGGACGGGGCAGCGACATGAACTTCGAGCCCGCTCTGGCCGTGTCCTGGGAGCCTGTGACAGATACAGTCTGGGAGATTAAGCTGCGCAATGACGTGAAATTTCACGACGGAGAGCAATTCACCTCCGAGGATGTGGCTTATACGTTGCAGAGAATACTTGACCCTGAGAAGAAGAGCTCGCAGGCAGGCAATTACTCCATGATAAGTGAAGTCGAAATCGTCGATCCCTTCACAATCCGCTTGCACACTAAGAACCCCTTCCCAATTCTTCCGTCGCGCCTGAGCACCTTGCGAGTCGTGCCCAAGCACTACGTGGAATCTATCGGTGACGCGGCCTTCAGCACAAAACCTATGGGCAGCGGCCCCTACGAACTGGTTGAGTGGGTGAAGGATGAGCGCATCGTCCTCAAGGCTTTTGAAGGATACTGGGGTGGAGCTCCAGCCGTAAAAGACGTAGTCTTCAAACCCATCCCGGAACCTGCTTCCCGGGTGATGGCTTTGCAGGCAGGTGAAGTGGACATCATCGTCAATGTCCCCCCCTATCAGGCGTCTTCGCTCAATAACACCCCCGGTGCGGCAGCTATCTCTGTTGCCAGCATCAGGTCTATTTTCATCCCCCTCATCCCAAACCCGGGATCACCTCTAAGCGATCCACTGGTGCGCCTGGCACTCAACAAGGCAGTTAACGTGGAGTCCATCATCGCGAATCTGCTTGAGGGCAACGGCACTGCCATGACCCAGGCTCTCGCCAACACCGAGTTCGGTTATCACCCGGATCTTCAAGCTTACGGCCATGATCTGGCTGCAGCCAAGTCTTTGCTCGCGCAGTCAAGCTACCCCGATGGTTTTACCCTGAGATTCCTTGCACCCAGTGGACGATACATGATGGATAAAGAAGTTGCCGAGGCTGTTAAGAACCAGCTTGAAGAACTCGGCATCAAAGTCGACCTGGTAATCCAGGAATGGGGAGTATATGTGCAGAAACTGCTCTCCCGCACAGTCGATGCAGACCTATTCATGATTGGCTGGAGCTCCGGCATCTTTGATGCCGATGGGACTCTTTTCCCGTGGTTCCGGTCGGGACAGACTTTTGGGTACTACCAGCTAGGTGAGGAGAAAGTGGCTTACATGGATTCGCTGCTGGACAAAGCAAGGAGCCTGCTTGACGCTGCTGGCCGCGAAGACCTGTACCGCGAAGCACTGGAGATCATACATGATGATGCTCCGTGGATCCCACTATATCAACAGAAGGACATCTATGGTGTCAGCGACAGAGTCAACTGGCTCCCCCGTGCCGATGAGAGCATTGTGGTCTTTGAGGCCTCCTGGAAGTAGATCTACCAGGAAACCCGACCGAGATCAGGGTCGGGTTTCTTATTGCAAAGTATTGCATAAACATGCATAACAGCGTATAGTAGTTCACATGATTAGTTTCGAAGGGGGTTCACACAGTGGATAAAGTAGTTTTGGCATATTCGGGTGGGCTGGACACATCGGTCATCATTCCCTGGCTCAAGGAGAATTATGGGTACGACGTTATAGCCGTGGTGGCCAACGTGGGGCAGACGGAAGACTGGGAGTTCCTGCGTAACAAGGCCCTGAAGTCTGGCGCCAGCAAGGTATATATAGAAGATCTCCGCGAGGAACTGGTGGAATCCTACATCTGGCCGACTCTCAAAGCCGGTGCTGTGTATGAGGGCAAGTACCTGCTGGGTACTTCCTTTGCGCGCCCGGTCATAGCCAAGGCTCTGGTTAAGGTGGCTAAGCTCGAAGGAGCTGTGGCTATCGCCCACGGTTGTACTGGCAAAGGCAACGATCAGGTGCGTTTCGAACTGGCTATTAAAGCCTTGGCCCCGGGAACCAAGGTAATCGCTCCCTGGCGAATCTGGGACATCCGTTCTCGGGAAGATGCCATTGATTATGCCGAAGCCCGTGGCATTCCCCTGCCAGTGACAAAGAAGCGTCCCTACTCCATGGACGCCAACCTCTGGCACCTTAGCCATGAGGGCGGCAATCTGGAGAATCCCTGGAACGAACCGGACAAGGACGTGTGCCTCAAAGTAGTGTCGCCGGAAGACGCTCCGAACACACCGGAGTATGTGGAGCTTGAGTACTTGCAGGGTGTGCCGGTTGCCGTAAACGGTGAGCCCCTGCCGGGACTGGCCATTATCGAGAAGCTCAACGAGGTGGCGGCCAGGAACGGAGTAGGCGTAATTGATATGGTGGAAAACAGGCTGGTGGGCATGAAATCCCGCGGAGTGTACGAGACGCCGGGCGGCACGGTCATTTACGCTGGGCACCGGGAACTGGAGTTACTGTGTCTGGACAGAGCTACGCTGCATTACAAGGATATAGTAGCGCAACGCTACGCCGAGCTGGTGTACGACGGTATGTGGTTTCACCCCCTGCGTGAATCTCTCGACGCATTTGTTAACAAGACACAGTCCACGGTGAGTGGCACCGTCAGGCTGAAGCTATACAAGGGCAACTGCACCGTGGCGGGGGTTAAGTCGCCGTACTCACTCTACGATGAAGAGCTGTGTACCTTTGGTGAAGACAACGTATACAACCAGAAGGACGCCGAAGGGTTTATTAATCTTTTCGGGCTGCCGCTGGTCGTGCAGGCAAAAATGAAGGCGAAAGCGGGGCTATAACAATGACCAAGCTATGGGGAGGGCGTTTCGCCGGGGACTCGAGCTCTCTGATGGAAGATTTCCATTCCTCGATCTCCTTTGACCAACGGCTCTACCGGCAGGATATAGCCGGCAGCCTGGCGCACGCCCAGATGCTGGCCGATCAGGGGATTATCTCTGCGGCGGAGGGGAAGCTCATTAGAGGTGGGCTACTCGAACTTCTGGCGGACATAGAAGCGGGGCGGGTGGAGTTTGACGCTTCTGCCGAGGACATCCACATGAACATCGAACAGCTTTTGACGGCCAAAATCGGGCCTGCGGGCAAAAAGCTGCACACCGCACGCAGCCGCAATGACCAGGTGGCCGTGGACCTCAGGCTCTTCTTGAAAGGAGAAGTCGCAGCCATTGACGGCTTGTTGCGGGAACTGCTGTCAACCCTGTTTGCTTTGGCCGAGCAACACCTGGGCACAGTTATGCCGGGTTACACTCACGTGCAGCGGGCGCAACCGGTAACTCTGGCTCACCATCTCATGGCTTACGCTGCCATGTTTGGTCGTGACGTGGACAGGCTCAAAGATACGGCCAGGAGAATCGACGTCTGCCCCCTGGGAGCTGGTGCTTTGGCAGGAACTACCTTCGCCACCGATCCGCTTTCGGTGGCGGCACAGCTGGGGTTTTCGCAGGTGGCTCTTAACTCCATGGATGCTGTCAGCGACCGGGACTTTGTCATCGAATTCTGTGCTACTGCGGCGACAATAATGATGCACCTCAGCCGCTTCAGTGAGGAAATTGTGCTCTGGTCCAGTGCCGAGTACGGTTTCATCGAGCTTTCCGACGCCTATAGCACCGGTAGCTCCATCATGCCCCAGAAGAAAAACCCGGATGCCGCCGAACTGGTTCGAGGCAAGACCGGGCGTGTTTACGGCGATTTGATGGCTGTCCTTACGCAAATGAAGGGTTTGCCCTTGGCCTACAATAAAGATATGCAGGAAGACAAAGAAGCCCTTTTTGACGCTGTGGACACCGTGCGTGGTTGCCTGATGGTGTTTACACCCATGCTCAATACTATGAAGGTCAACAAAGCGAGAATGTCGGAGGCGGCCCGGGGCGGTTACACCAACGCCACCGACCTGGCTGACTACCTGGCAACACGGGGCGTGCCCTTTCGCGACGCCCATGAGGTGGTGGGCAAGACAGTGCTTTACGCCATTGCCCAGGGCAAGGCTCTCGAGGAACTGACTCAGGAGGAGTATCATGAGCTATGCCCGCACATCGGCCCTGATGTCTATGAGCACATCAGTATCGAACGCTGCGTGTCGGCCCGCCGCGAGCTCGGCGGACCGGCTCCGGAGTCCGTACAACATTCCATTGCCGTACTGCGCCAGAGCCTGGCCAAGTCGTAGAGGCGCCAAAATGGCATTAGGGCCAGGTCTGTGGTAAAATAAGGGCAGAACAGGCTACTCCTAGTCTCGGAAGGGAGGAGATCGCATGGAATGGATTTTCCTGGTCAACTGTCGTGATGAGATTGAAGCGGGCATGATCATGGGAGTCCTCAAAGAAGAGGGGATCCCCACCATGGAGAAGTACTCCGGAGCCGATGGCTACATGAAGATTATCAGCGGACTAGGCAAGAACGTGGATATCATGGTTGCGGCTTCTCACCATGCCAGAGCGACAGAGGTACTGGCTGCACTGCAGGAAGAGCTGGAACCCGTTGAACCCTAACAGCAAAAAGTTGCCCTCGGATGTACCGGGGGCAACTTTTTTGCTTGACTACTTCTGAGAACTGAGCTCCCTCAGGACTGACATCGCCGCCGCCACGTAAGCTTTGACGCCCACCACAAAACAATCTTCGTCGGGGTCAAACGCGCCATTATGGGCTGGGGCCGGGTTAGTGACTCCTTCTGCTGTACAGCCAATGCGTATGAAAGTCGAGGGGACCTTCTCGGCCAGAAAAGCAAAGTCTTCCCCTCCCATGCGGGGAGTGGGGATATAGATAACTCTCTCTTCGCCCAGCATGTCCACCAGCTCGTCCTTTACAAGGGTGGTGATCTTCTCGTCGCTGACGACAGCGGGGTAACCGCTGTCGAAGCGGAACTCGTAGTTGCAGCCGGAGGCATCGCAAATGCCCTTAATGATCTGCTCCATGAGAAGCGGGATCATGGCGGTGACCTGTGGATTATGGGTGCGGCACGTGCCTTCCATGCTCACTGTCTCCGCGATGACGTTATAGCGGTCTCCGCCTTTGATGGTGCCGATAGTCAGAACTGCTGAGTCCAGCGCCTTCACCTTGCGGCTGATAATGGTCTGTATGCCCATTATCACCTGTGACGCGGTGACAATGGCGTCTATGCCGGCATCGGGAGCCGACCCATGGGCGGCCTTGCCCTTGATGGTAATGAAGAACCGGTTGGACGAGGCCGACATGGCTCCGGGACGATACCCTACAGAGCCGGTTGGGATATCGCTGGAAACATGGAGTGCCATTGCCGCATCGACCGTGGGATTCATGAGAATGCCGTCCTCTATCATAAAGGGCATTCCGCCGGTGGGGTTCATCTCCTCCGCGGGTTGAAACAGCAATTTCACAGAACCAGCCAGGTCGTGACGGATGTTCCAGAGTACTTCGGCTGCGCCCAGCAGCATGGCAGTGTGTGTGTCGTGCCCACAGGCATGGCATATGCCGGGTTCCTGGGAGGCGAAGGGCAAACCGGTGGTTTCCTGAATGGGCAAAGCATCCATGTCAGCCCGCAAGGCTATGCAGGGACCTGGTTTTTCGCCGTTAATCAAGCCCACAACACCCATCTTGCCGACGTTGGCGGTGTAAGGGACGCCAATGCGCGCCAGTTCCCTTTGCACCAAAGCCGCGGTTTTCACCTCTTGCATACCCAGTTCCGGGTGAGCGTGAATCTCTCGCCGGTGTTTTTTGACCGTCGGTTCCACCGCGTGGATCAGTTCCTGTAATTTCGCGTCCATGTTCATCTCTCCTTTGCGTCTAATGCACAAAGATACATTTCGCTCTCCGTAGTAATATCCCTCTTTTTGTGGTGCATTCCCTAACCCGCCCTTGCCTTGACAAGGGCATACCCTCGTGCGACAATTAAGTGCGCAGAAGTGCGCTAATTCTGTCTAAAGCTTGGTCGCGCTAGGCGGGGAGATAGCGGTGCCCTGTACCTGCAATCCGCTGTAGCAGGGCTGATCACTGTACTGAGGCTGCCGCATGTGGGGCTTGCTCCCGGCAAGTGGTGTTGACAATTGGGTCCGACGCAATAGAACTTCATGAACCCCGTCAGGTCCGGAAGGAAGCAGCGGTAAGTGAACCCTTCTGTGTGCCGTCGGGTGGCCTGGTTCGAGCTAACTACCGGGGTTACACTCGGATGCGTCTGTCGAATGCAGCGCGCGGCCATTTTTTTGCCGGGACTTATTGTCCCGGCTTTTCCTTTACAGGCAGGGAAACGGCAGACCAAAAGCAAACTCTAATAAGGCAAAGCAAAAAACGGAAGACCGTCGGAAAGAAGTGGATGCTTACCATGAGCTATCAGTCGCTGTATCGCGAGTGGAGACCCGCTACCTTCTCGGAAGTTTCGGGTCAGGAGCACATAAAGAAAACCCTGGGCAACATGCTGCAGCATGGGCGTATTCCCCACGCCCTGCTGTTTTGTGGACCGCGGGGCACAGGGAAGACCACGATGGCCAAGATCTTCGCCAAGGCTGTGAATTGCATGGAGGGGGTTTCGGCAACACCCTGCCTGAAGTGCAAGAACTGCCTGGGTGTTTCGAACAATACAAGCCTTGACGTAATTGAGATCGATGCCGCTTCTAACCGCGGGATAGACGAGATCAGGCAGCTGAGGGACCAGGTGCGGTTTTCTCCCACCGAATCCCGTTACAAGGTATATATCATTGACGAAGTACACATGCTGACCACGGAAGCATTCAACGCCCTTCTCAAAACTCTGGAGGAACCCCCGTCCCACGTGGTTTTCGTCCTTGCCACAACAGAACCTCATAAATTGCCCCTGACCATAATCTCTCGCTGTCAGCGCTTTGACTTTCATCGCTTGAGCTCTGCCCTCATCCGCGACCGGCTGACACAGGTTGCGGTAGCCAAGGACGCACAGCTGTCGCCGGCTGCTGCTCTTACCATCGCGCAGTTGGCCGAGGGCGGCATGAGGGATGCATTAGGGGTATTGGAGCAAAGCATTGCCTACGGCGAAGGCGTGGTTACGGTGGAAGTGGTACAGCAGGTCACCGGTAGCATGCCTTTGCATGTCTCACTCAGTATCCTGCAGGCTCTTGTACAGGGAGAACAAGGCGACGCTCTGGATATCTTGGGCAGAGAACTCGACGGGGGCCGGGAAGCCACTCAGCTTCTCTCTTCCTATTTAAAGGCTTTGCGTCTAATGTTGCTCGGCGCGCATGCGCAGTCGCTACTCGAGAATCTCGGGTACGAGGATAATGACATCACCGACATTACAGAAACAGCCAGGCTACTGGGAGATTCCTTGCCCCGTTTAATCGAGCTGGCACTTAACACTGAAGCTGACATGCGCTACGGAGGGCACCCTAGGCTGCATCTGGAGTTGCTCCTGATCCAGCAGGGACGCGAGCCCCAGAGCGCGACCCCGCGCCCTGACAAGGCTGCCGAGCCCACGAAGACTAAGACTGTTGCCCCGGCGCCAGCCCGTGAAAGCAAGCCTGTGAAAGAAAGTGCATCCGAGGAGGTAGCGGAAGTCCCGAAGGTAGCAGTTCCGCCGACCCCGCAGGTGAGCTCACTGCTGAAGGCTTGGCCCAAGGCGGTTGCGGTCATTCGCAAACGAGCCCCTTTGACGGCTTCAACTCTCGGTGTGGTTACGCCTCTCCGCATGGACGGTAATGTGGTATTATTGCAGATGATGGAGAACAATGCCCACACATACAAGCGACTTATGTCCGATATCGATCACATTCGCGCCGGTCTGGGTGAGGCCCTGGGGCAACAGGTGGAAGTGCGCTTGCTGATGAATGGCAACGACGTCGATCGCCAGGAACCCGAGCTGGATCCCATACGCGAGGCGCTGGATCTGTTTAAAGGTAAAATTGTAAAAGACGAATAGGGGGAAGACGATTATGGGCGGAAACATGAAGAACATGATGAAAGCGGCTCAGAAAATGCAGGAACGCATGGCCAAGATGCAGGAAGAGCTGGCTGAAAAGACGGTTGAGGCGTCAGTGGGCGGTGGGATGGTTAAGGCCGTGGTAACCGGCGCCAAGGTATTGACAAGTATCGAGATCAAGCCAGAGGCTGTTGATCCCGACGACGTTGAAATGCTTCAGGATCTGATTGTAGCCGCGGTAAATGAGGCCATGCGCATGGCGGATGAAATGGCTAGCTCTGAAATGGCTAAAGTCACCGCCGGTCTCAAACTGCCTCCCGGCCTCTTTTAGGAATCGCCGTGAGTAGCTTCCCCACCGCCATAGAGAATCTGATAGTACAGCTGGCGAGGCTTCCCGGCGTGGGCCCAAAGACTGCCCAGCGTCTTGCCTTCCACCTGCTCTCTCTGGAACTCGGCTCTGTAAGGGAACTCGCCGATGCCATAATGATCGCCAAGGAGACCATCGGCTACTGTGAACAGTGCTTCAATCTGGCCGAAGGGAACATGTGCCGCATTTGTCAGGACCAGAGCCGCAAAGGTGAGATTCTCTGCGTAGTGGAAGATCCTCGGGATATCGCTGCTATGGAGCGAACCCATGATTTTAAGGGCCTGTACCACGTCTTGCAGGGAGCCATCTCGCCTATGGAAGGGATAGGTCCTGACCAGCTGCGTGTCAGGGAACTGCTGGAGCGCCTCAAGGAAGACGGGATTAACGAAGTAATTATTGCCACAAACCCGAACATTGAGGGAGAAGCCACGGCCTTGTATCTGGCCAGGCTGATCAAACCCTTGGGGATACTGGTGACCAGGCTGGCGCACGGATTGCCCATTGGCGGAGACCTGGAATACGCTGACGAGATGACCATCTCGCGAGCCCTGGAACACCGCCGACAAATATAGTTAGCTAATATAGAGCAGGGCGCACGGATGTCAAAATCATCCGTGCGCCCTGCTCTATATTGCTCTAACCCTACTTGTTCAGGTACTTCATCGCCGCTGTGGCCATGACAGCCATGCCAACCGGAATGGCGTCCTCGTCAAAGTTGTACTTGGGGTGATGCCCCGGAAACTCGCAGTTCTTTTCGGCGTTGGCGCCGCCCAGGGAGAAGAATGACGCGGGAACCAGTTCGGCAAAA
>DDWC01000071.1 GCA_002345475.1 Firmicutes bacterium UBA2296 | reverse complement strand
AGGTATCACCCGATTTGCCAGACGAATAGCCAGGGGCATTAAAGCGCCGTTAAGCAACATTCGGGAAAGAAAGCCATCTCTAAAGGCGGCAACCAGGAAAAAGCCATAAGCCAGCCTGTAGAGAATGAAGAGCGACACCTCAAAGAATACCACAGAGAGAATGCCCGCAATAACCGGAACCACGAACGCATCCTTGGACAGATGGGTGCCCAGCTGTCCTGCCGTGAACCCAATAATGGTCAGTGGCAAGGCCATAAAACCAATGTTCCCGCCAACAACTATGTCCGCCAGAAGGCCAGTGAAAAGGCCTAAATACATGCCGCGTTCAGCTCCATGGTGCAGGGCAAGACAAACCACTAATATAGCGGGTAAGTTGATGGTGCCGCCGTAAACCACGATATAGGGAGACAGTGCGCCCTGCAGCAAGACGACCCCCACGATTATCAAAGCGTAGAGCAGGCGCCGCCTAGTCATCGCGCCACATCCGCAGCACCAGGACTTCTTCGAGGCGCCAGAAATCCACCGCAGGCTGAACGGAAACCGTCTGCACCAGTCCGTCGGGACTGGCGGCGACACTGAGCACTGTTCCAATGAGGAATGACTTGTCGCCAGGGAAAATACCGCCAAGGCCGGAAGTGACCACGCGGGCCCCAGGCTCGATGTGCAGATCATGGGGCAGGTTGGCCATACGCAATAACCCTGGGTTGGCCGGATCGCCTTCGACCACGCCGCCCTCTCGCGTCTCCTGAACCCGCGCGGCCAGACCACTTCTCGGGTCGGTTATAAGCAGTATTCTGGCCGAAGTGGCGCCAACCTGGACTACCCGCCCGACGGCGCCGGCGTGGGTAAGCACAGGATCCCTCAGCCTCACCCCGTGGTTTGTACCGCGGTCGATGACAATCTCGTGCTGCCAGGACGTGAGGCCGCGGGATATGATGCGGGCCATTATCAGGTCTAGGTCAGTGTTCTCGGTGTGATAGTCCAGCAGTTGCCGCAATCGGGCTGACTCGCGGCTGTCTTCGAGAAGCAGGTTGTACTGGTACCTCAGACTGTCCAGTTCATTTCTCAGAGCCTCATTGTCTCGCCGCAGAGTACCCAGCTCTGCCAGATAGCGCCCAAAACTGCGACCTTGATAAACGACGAAAGCCGTCGCTCGCTGAATAGGAGCGACGGTGCGTTGTATCCACAGTTCTATGAAAGTCTGCGCAACTCTGTCACGGGCAGAAAAAGTTACAAAGCCCGTGAGCAGGAAGACAATTAGGGTCAGACTTATGATCTGGCGATTGCGGCGGAAAAATGCCATGGGTAACCCCTACTTAATTATAATTAGTGGGACGTTCTGCCTTCTTTAGTATTTCGAGATACTCGAAGGTCTTTCCTGCCCCCAGCACAACACAGGTCAAAGGATCTTCGGCAATGATTACAGGCATCCCCGTCTCCTGGGAGATCAGCTTATCAAGTCCCTTCAGTAGCGAACCTCCCCCTGTCATCATTATCCCCCGGTCCATGATGTCGGCAGCCAGCTCCGGCGGTGTGCTTTCCAGAGTGGCCTTAACGGCGTCGACGATAATATGAATTGGCTCCTGAAGAGCACCTCGCACTTCCTCTGAAGTCAGGGTCACTGTCTTTGGTAGCCCCGTCATGAGGTCGCGCCCACGGACCTCCAGCGTAGTCTCTTCCCCCGGGAAAGCCGAGCCAATGCTGATCTTGGTGTCCTCAGCGGTGCGGTCCCCAATCAGAAGGCTGTATTTCTTCTTGACATGGGCGATTATGGCTTCATCCATCTCATCGCCACCCACCCTGATGGACTGGTGGGTCACTATGCCGCCGAGGCTTATTACCGCGACCTCGCTGGTGCCGCCGCCAATATCCACCACCATGTTACCTACCGGTTCGGTAATGGGCAGGCCCGCTCCGATGGCCGCAGCCATGGGCTCTTCGATGATGTGGGCTTCACCCGCCCCAGCGGACAGGGTGGCGTCGCGCACGGCGCGCCTTTCCACCGGTGTAACGCCGGCAGGCACGCAAATGACCACGCGGGGCCGGAATATGCTTACTCCCTTGATGGCGCTCTTTATAAAAGCCCTGAGCATTTTCTGTGTTACATCAAAGTCAGCGATTACACCATCCCGCAACGGGCGAACAGCGACTATGTGGCCGGGTGTTCTTCCCACCATACGCTTGGCAGCTGTGCCCACTTCGATCACCTCGCCTGTATCAATGTGCACTGCCACCACGGAGGGCTCTCGGAGCACGATACCTTTTCCTTTGACGAATACCAGCGTGTTAGCTGTACCGAGGTCAATGCCCATGTCCCTGGCGAAATAGCGCAATATGAAGTTCATTCTATACCGTCTCCTTTACATGAGACCTTTCTGCTTAAGGCTTAAGATCTCACCGTCTCCAAAAATGACATGGTCAAGCAACTCAACCCCCAGCAGCCTGCCCGCCTCGCACAGGCGGCGAGTGACTTCAATGTCTTCCCGCGAGGGAGAAGTTTCACCGCTGGGATGGTTGTGAGCCACTATGATCGAGGCCGCGCTTTTGCGCACGGCGGTTTTGAATACTTCCCTGGGATGTACGATTGACGAGTTCAGACTACCGACAGAGATCTCCTCGATACCTATTACCCGGTTCTTGGTGTTCAGCATGATACTAAAGAAACGTTCTTTTTCTTCATAACGAAAGCGGTCTATCAGCAGATCTCGCACGTGTTCCGGTGAACTGATGCTGCCTGCCTCTGACTTCCTGGCGGACATGCGACGCGACAGCTCGACCAGGGCCAGCAGCAATGAAGCTTTGGCCGGCCCGATGCCCTTAATCGCGCCGAGGGATTCGGCGCTGGCCTGCGCCAGGTTTTCGAGACCACCCACGTCCCCCAGCACCCTTTCTGCCAGGGCCAGCACGCTTTCTCCTCTCTGCCCGGATGTGGCCATGACAATTGCCAGCAGTTCGGTGTTGGAGAGCGAGTTGGCGCCGGAAAGAAGCAATCTCTCCCGAGGGCGTTCTGAAACAGGCAGGTCGCGAATCGGCATGAGCTTACCTCCACATATCTGTCAGATTTATACCAAACCGGGAGGAGAGAAGATTGGCCATAAGGCTGAGGGGCAATCCCATCACGTTAAAATAACAGCCGCGCACTTCGTTGACAAATAGCGCTCCCTTACCCTGAATACCGTAGGCGCCGGCCTTGTCCAGGGGTTCGCCGGTACTGACGTAGGCTGTGATTTCTTCGGCTGTCAGGACCCGGAAGGATACTTCCGTCACGGCGTGACCCGTGACGAACTGCCCGTGAGAATCAACAACTGCCACCCCGGAAACCACTTTGTGAACTCGCCCGGAAAGCGCATGCAGCATTTCTTTGGCGTCTTCGACGGAGCGGGGCTTGCCCATCACCCGATCCTCGCAAAGGACTACGGTATCGGCTCCCACGCAAAACCCGGGCTGCGACAAGGGAAGAGCCCCACGGGCTTTCCCCAATGCGTTCTGCTCTGCGAGTTCTGCCACCGACTGTCCGTCGTCGGCCTGAGCAGCTTCTACAAAGGTGGAAGCCACCACACTGAAGGGCACCGAAATCTGTGAAAGCAACGCCTGGCGTCGGGGTGACGCGGAAGCGAGAAAAATGTGCATTACAGCTTGCGGTAAGCCAGGTAGGCTATGACAAGGCCGACTACTCCGGCAACAGAGAGTTGCAGGGTAAAGCCAAAGGTGAAACCGAGCATATCCAGGTTGAGTACCAAGGGTGGGTTAATGCCATAAGTGGGGCTGCTCCAATTCAGGAAAGGCAGATACGGGCTCAAGACATTGCCCAGCAGGCCTCCCACAAAAGCTCCCACCACCAGGAAGAAGACAAGCATCCAACCGTTGCGTCGATTTCTCACGGGCATTACCGTCCTTTCATCGCCACGATGGCATGTGTTTATACAGCAGATTGCCTACCAGTCCCACAAAGTAACCTGTGGGCACTGCCACAAAGAGGAGAAAGGGCAGGTAGACAAAGAGTCCTGCATGGGACACCAGCAAAACCGCCACCAGGAGCTGTGTAACGTTATGGGTAACAGCTCCGGCAAGACTTAAGCCTGTGGCGCTTACCCGCTCTCCTGCCACCCGGCGCAATATGCCCATCATGAGAGCACTGGCCAGGCCACCGGACATTGACAGGAAGAAACCCAGAGTCATGAATGTTCCGCCCAGCAAAGAGCCCAGCAGGGCGCGCATCGCAGAAACCACCAGGGCTTCCCGCAAACCAAAATGAAGGACCACTGCCAGTGTAACCACATTGGCCAGACCCAGCTTGGCGCCGGGGACCGGCAGTGGCACAGGCATCCAGCTCTCCACAATGTGAAGAACCGCCGCTGCCGCCACCAGCATGGAAAGCAGCACCATACGTTGTGTTCGGCTTCTCATTTAGCGATCCGTCCTAAGTACTTCTGTAATCTCCGCCATTGCGGCAGACAATAGTACATCTTCGTCTTCTGTAATCAACATACCTTCTACACCGGCCCAGGAATTGATGAAAGCCAGTCCTTCTTCAGCTCCCAGGACCATAGCGGCCGTAGCGATTCCGTCCGCCAGCGCGGCACTGTGGGCTACTACTGTAACAGAGGAAACGCCTTGAGAAGGATAGCCGGAACGAGGATCCATAATGTGGCTGTAGCGAACCCCGTTCGCGAAAAAGAACCGTTCATAGTCCCCCGACGTGAGAACTGCGCCGTCCATAGTGGACACTATAGCAACCAGGCCTCCGGCAGCCCGGGGGTCCTGCACTCCGATGCGGGCAGGCCTGGCGGGAGCAAAACGGCTTTCACCAGGTCGGCCTCCGTAGACCCTCACATCACCGCCGGCGTCAACCAGAATATGCTTGGCACCGCTATCCTGCAGTAATTGCACGGCTTTGTCGACAATGTAACCTTTGGCAATGCCGCCCAGGTCGACCTGAGTGGCTGGATGAGTGGTACGAACTGTGCTGGTTTCCTCATCGATCACCACATATTGCATGCCAACACCATGCATGGCGGAATCGATTTCGCCCTGGGAGGGCACGCGCAGATCCTCGGTGCCAAAACCCCACAGGCGCAGCAGGCCTCCCACGGTTATGTCAAAAGCCCCGTCCGATTTCTGATGGATTTCCCGGGCTAGCAGAAGAACTTCCAGCACTTCGCTGCTGACTGCGACGGGGTTTGGATAGGCATCATTAATGGCGGCAACTTCACTGCTCTTTGCGTGCGCAGTGAAGAGANNAGACCCTCGAGCCGGGCCATTTCATCCACGGCCAGATCAGCCAATCTACTGGCGTTTCTGCCCGTAACCCTGATCCCAACAAAAGTATCCATCAGGAGCACATTGCGCTCTGCGGATGGCAAGAAAAAGCTCGCCTGGACGTACCAGGCGGCCAACAGGATGATTAATACTCCCACAACAGGCAACAGACGTCTCACTTTATCCTCCTAGAAGAGCTGCCGAGCCTCAGGGCCCGGCAGCAGCTTACTTCATGACTATAACTTGGGGCGGGCACTTCTCGGCGCATATTTCGCAGCTGACGCATTTTTCCTGATCCACGACGTGCAACTCGTTAAGCTCACCAGTGATGGCATCTACCGGGCATACTTCCTTACACATGGAGCAACCTATACATCCGTCTTCAATGTAAGCCTTGGGCAAGCCCTCGAGTTCGCCGTGAATAGTCTTGGTCGGGCACTTGGCGATACACAGTCCGCAGTTACGGCACTTGGCGTAATCGATAATGGCCAGGTTGTTGTCCATGTAGATGGCGTCAAAGGGACAGGTCTTAACACAGATTTGACATCCGATACAGCCTACGGTGCAAAGCTTGCGCACCACGGGGCCGCGGTCGTGGGACCTGCAGCGTATGTGAACTTTCTTGCTGATGGGGCGAAGGCTGAAGATGTTCTTGGGGCACTCGGACACGCAGATGCCGCAACCGGTGCACTTATCGTCATCAACTACGGGGATATTCTGGTCATCCATGGTTATGGCATCAAAGGGGCAGGCTATTACACAGGTGCCATAGCCCACACACCCGTACTTGCATCCCTTGTCGCCACCTGAAAGAGCCGCGGCGGCATGACAATCCTTGATACCTTCGTAAATGAAACGGACAGGAGCAGCTTCGCATCCTCCGTTACAATAAGGGGTGGCCACGGCCCGGTCTGAAGTCTCCGGAGCCTCAACTCCCATGATGCGGCTGAGGTCCTTAACGAGGGCAGCGCCGCCGGGCGGGCAGAGATCGATGGCGGCCTGACCCGAGGCTATGGCTGCGGCGTATGCAGCGCAACCAGGAAAGCCGCAGGCGCCACAGTTGGCACCAGGCATCACTTCGAGCACTTCATCGTACTTAGGGTCTGTCTTAACGGCAAAGACGCGGGATGCTACTGCCAGACCTGCTCCGAAGATGAGCCCAAGTCCCCCTAATCCACCGAGCGCGTAGAGAACAGCTTTGAGTTCTATATCCACTATCGCACCTCCCTACAACAGGCCTTGGAAGCCAAAGAACGATATCGACATCAGGCCC
>DDWC01000104.1 GCA_002345475.1 Firmicutes bacterium UBA2296 | reverse complement strand
GCTGACCTGGCGCGGCACCTGGCCGGGAACAACGTGGTTCTGGATTTCATTTCCGTATCCAGTTATGGGTCTGCCACGTCAAGCTCTGGTGTGGTGCGCTTTCTTAAGGATCTTGAAGAATCTGTCGAGGGCCGTCACGTTCTGGTAGTGGAAGACATAGTTGACACGGGTCTGACACTCAAGTATCTTCTGGAAAACCTGCAATCCAGGCAACCGCGCTCGCTGAAGAGCTGCACTCTGCTGGACAAACCCAGCCGTCGCCGCGTACCTATTGAGGCGGATTACTGCGGTTTTGCCATCGATGACCTGTTTGTGGTCGGATACGGACTGGACTTTGCCCAGAAGTATCGACAATTGCCAAACATCTGTGTCCTGCAGGGTGAAAACCTGGAGTGAAATTTACACTCTGCGATTTGGCGTGGTAAGATAGAATGAATGTAGAGAGAGGAGGTACATAGCCTTGAACAGGAATCTTAGAACAGCTAGCTTGTACCTTTTATTAATAATGATCGGCATTTCGCTGATCCAGTTTTTCACCACCAGGACCGCAGTTCCTGAGGAGTTCAATTACGGCGAGTTCTATCAGCTAGTTGAAAACGATCGGGTGAAGAGCGTCCTGCAAATTGGCAACGAGATCACTGGTGAACTGAACGACGGCACCAAGTTCCGCACAGTAGTTCCGCCAGGAGACAGTGAACTTGTGCCACTGCTGCGCAGTAAAACAGCATATGAGTACCAGGACCCTCCCGCACCACCCTGGTGGACCACCTTAATCACTTACGGGCTGATGTTTGCACTTTTTGCCGGTGTGTGGTATTTCTTCATGCAGCAATCCCAGTCGGGCGGCAGCAAGGTCATGAACTTCGGCAAATCGCGGGCTAAGATTCAGACCGAGCCTAAACGGCGTATCACCTTTGCCGACGTGGCCGGTTATGAAGAAGTTAAGGAAGAGCTTGAAGAGATTGTGCAGTTTCTGCAAAACCCCCGCAAGTTTACCGATATCGGTGCTCGCATACCTAAGGGTGTACTCCTGTTTGGGCCTCCCGGCACGGGCAAGACCTGGCTGGCGAGAGCCGTTGCCGGGGAAGCTGGTGTGCCCTTTTTCAGTATCTCTGGCTCGGATTTCGTCGAGATGTTTGTGGGTGTGGGCGCTTCCCGCGTGCGAGACATGTTCGATCAGGCCAAGAAGGCTGCTCCAGCCATAGTGTTCATCGACGAAATAGATGCCGTCGGCAGACAGCGCGGTGCCGGTCTGGGTGGCGGTCATGACGAGCGCGAACAGACTCTAAACCAGCTCCTGGTTGAGATGGACGGTTTTGACGGCAACGAAGGTGTAATAATCATGGCAGCCACTAACCGCCCCGACATCCTGGATCCCGCTTTGCTGCGACCGGGTCGCTTTGACCGTCAGGTCACCGTGGGCCGCCCGGACATTTCTGAGCGTGAGGCTATTCTCAGGGTGCATGCTCGCAACAAGCCGCTGGAAGAAGGGGTGCGCCTGGAAGTGCTGGCCAGGCTTACGCCGGGTTTCACCGCCGCCGATCTGGAGAATCTGGTCAACGAGGCTGCGCTTCTCGCGGCCAGGCAGGATCGCAAGAAGGTCGCCATGGGTGATCTTGAGGAGGCTATCAACAGGGTTATCGCCGGGCCGAAGAAAAAGGCGCGTGTGATTACGGAAAAAGAGCGCAAGGTATTCGCCTACCATGAAGCGGGTCACGCCCTGAGCCGCGTGCTGACGCCGGGCTCTGACCCTGTGCACATTGTAAGTATTATTCCGCGGGGCATGGCTGGCGGTTACGTCATTTCGCTCCCCGTTGAAGACCGCTTTATTATGACTAAAACAGAGATTCTCGACAATGTCACCCATGCCCTGGCGGGCAGGGTGGCCGAGCAGATTGTTTTTAGCGAGATTTCCACCGGGGCACAGGATGACCTGGACAAGTCCACCAGCTGGGTGCGACGTATGGTCATGGAGTTTGGCATGAGCGAAGAGCTTGGTCCGGTAACATACGGTCTCAAGGAAGAACAAGTATTCCTTGGCCGTGATATATCCCGTCAGCGCAACTTTAGTGAAGCGGTGGCTCATACCATAGACCGCGAGGTGCGCAACATAGTGGATCGCTGCTACCACAGGGCGGAAAAACTCCTTTCTGCCAATAAGGAAAAACTGGATCTCATCGTTGAAGCTCTGCTGGAGCGCGAAACCCTTAAGGGTGAGGAACTTCTGGAGTTGCTTAATACAGGGAAACTGCCGCCGCTGGTTGCGGTGGAGTGAGGGAGTGATAAAGACCCGCAGTCAGACTGCGGGTCTTTATTATTATCACACTTTAGCGTACTAACGCAAAACCAGAGAGAGCAGAAGGGGAGTGACGCTGACTTCAATAAATGCGGCCAGAACCAGCATGGCCGAGGCCAGCAGGAGCGGATCCACAGTGTGGCCGAGAGCAGCTTTGTAGCCGGCCCATGGTTTCCTGAGCGGCCCCCACCCCAGGTACAGGCCCGCGCCTGCTGCAATAACCAGGGCAGGAAGCTCAAAGACCCCGTGGGGCAGGATGCCTACCAGAAAGACCAGGAGTTGCCCCTCCATTAAGGACAAGGCCAGGACTATGCCGACGATGAATCCGTTCAGGGTGATGCCCAGCAGCGGATAAAGTCCGAAAGCAAATCCCATCACTGCCATGCCGATGGCCGCCCTGAAGTTGTGCCAGAACAGAGTCACTGTGCCCTGAAGGCCACCCTGTTCATTAAAAATGGTCTCGGCCAGATCACCCAGCGAGGCAAAAATCAGCGTGAAAAAACTCTCGATAAGCGAGGGCAGTAACAGCGTCAGAGCCACACCACATAAAACGCCGCCAAGTAGCAGCAAACCGGCAATTCTTATGTACGGCTTAAGCTGAGTCATTATACACATTCCTTTCGTAAGCCGGCAATCGGCAGGAATTGCCGCCACAGTGCCAGAAGTTAGTACCGTTAACGGTCCTAAGAAATAACCGAGGTGATACTAATGGGAGAAGGATATCACAAAGAGAGAAAGCCGACAATAGAAGTTGACGGCCGCGTCTTTCTCAGAATACCGGTGCGCACCCATGTCATTATGGCTGGAGAGGATATGGCAGAAATCGCCTGGCGATACTGCAAGGACCTAGTCCAGCCCGGAGACATCATTTTTTTGAGTGAAAAAGCCACCGCAGCCAGCCAGGGCAGATCTATCCCCATCGATGAGATTAAACCACGACCCCTGGCCGTATACCTTTCCGGGAAGGTAAAAAAGGTGAGTTACGGCATTGGGCTTGGCAGTCCTGAGACGATGGAAATGGCCATTCGCGAATGTGGCACGCTGCGGATTTTGCTGGGCGCCGCGGTCCATGCCGTGACCCGTAATTTTGGCCGCAGCGGCGACTTCTATCGTGTGGCAGGCATGCAGGCAGCGCTGATTGACGGGGCGGCAGATTACGTAATCCCGCCTTACAACAAACGAGTTACCTTGGGCCCCAGTGATCCAGACGGCGTAGCGGCGCGTGTCGCTGCCCGGGTGGGCGTAGGAGCCTGCGTTGTGGATGTCAATGATGTGGGTGGATCCTGGGTTATCGGGAGTAGCGCAGGGATTGACCGCCGATTGGTGGAGCGAACGCTTATGGACAACCCCCTTGGGCAATCCAATGAGCAGACGCCCATCGGAATTATCCGCGAGTGCAAGGATTAGTGTTTACGACAATGAGGTTAAGAGGTGTGGTATGAGGGAAGTAGTAATTTTGGGGCATGGGCTTACTCTGGAGCAAATAGTGGCGGTAAGCCGCGGCAGCGCGAGGGTAGTCCTGGCCTCTGAGGCGCGTCAAAATGTGCGTGTGGCGCGGAAATATGTCGAGGAACTGGTGCGCCAGGAGCGGCCTGTATACGGTATCACTACCGGATTTGGCAAGTTCAGTGATACCTTTATAAGTGGGCACCAGACCGCAGAACTGCAGCACAACCTGATAGTAAGCCACGCTTGCGGGGTCGGTCAGCCCTACAACACCGATGTGGTGCGGGCCATGATGTTGCTGCGGGTCAACGCGCTGGCCAAGGGATATTCGGGCGTGAGAGAAGATATCATCGATTCGCTCATCAGCTTTCTCAACCAGAGAGTCCACCCGGTGGTCCCTTCTCAGGGTTCGCTGGGAGCCAGCGGCGATTTGGCGCCACTGGCACATATGGTTCTGCCTATGCTGGGAGAAGGCCTGGCAGAAGTTGATGGGGAAGTCATTCCCGGTGCCGAGGCTTTGCTGCGACGCGGCATCCCTGTACTAAGTCTTTCCGCCAAGGAAGGACTGGCGCTGATCAACGGGACACAGGCCATGGGAGCTAATCTGGCTTTGGCGTTGTATGATGCCAGGACGACCTTAAAGACTGCGCTGGTGGCGGCAGGGATGACGCATCAGGCCCTGCGGGGCATAACAGCGGCTTACGACGAGAAGGTCTCCATGGTACGGCCGCATAGGGGGCAACAGGCGGTAGCTTTGTCACTGGTCAAGTTGCTGACGGGAAGCGCACTGACTACGTCGCCGGGGGAACTGCGCGTGCAGGACGCGTACTCCTTGCGGTGTATACCTCAGGTCTACGGGGCATGTCTGACAGCGCTTGCGCATGCGGAACAAGTGGCCGAGGTTGAGTTCAACTCGGCTACCGACAATCCCCTGGTGTTCGCCGAGCAGGATGATGTAATCTCTGCCGGGAATTTCCACGGAGAGCCCCTGGCTTTGGTAGCGGATTATCTGTCCATGGCGGTAGCGGAAATAGCCAATATGTCTGAGAGACGCATTGAGCGCCTGGTAAACCCTCAGCTTTCGGGCTTGCCGGCTTTTCTGACTCGTTCAGGCGGGGTTAATTCCGGCTTCATGATTGCGCAGTACACGGCGGCGGCGCTGGTCTCGGAGAACAAAGTGCTGTCGCATCCCGCCAGCGTGGACTCCATCCCCAGTAGCGCTAATCAGGAAGACCATGTGAGTATGGGCGGCATGGCCTGTCGCAAGTTGAGAGAAATAGTGATGAATACGCAACGGGTAATCGGCATTGAACTGGTCACAGCTGCCCAGGGGGTGGAGTTCCAGGGGCACAGCGGACTGTCTCCTGCCACTGCTACCGCCTACCGTCTGATCCGTGAGGTAGTCGCTCCGCTTGGTGATGACAGGATCATGTACCCTGACCTGAACAGCGGCTATGAGCTGGTGCAAAGCGGAAGAGTTGTGCTAGCCATAGAAGAACACATGGGCGATATAATTGTCGTGCCTGAGAGATAGGAGGAAAATGACTTGAAGCTTATCGAGTGTATACCAAACTTTAGCGAAGGAAGGCGGCCCGAGGTTATTGCCGCTATAACCGGAGCCATCAGTGGGGTGGAGGGAATAAACCTGCTGGACGTTAAGCCGGATAAGGATCATAACCGGGTCGTGGTGACCTTCGTGGGTGAGCCAGAATCGGTAGCCGAGGCAGCCTTCCGTGGTGCTCAGAAAGCCGCAGAACTGATTGACATGCAGGAACATCGCGGGGAGCACCCTCGTCTGGGCGCGACAGACGTCATCCCCTTCGTGCCGCTGGGAGCGACTAGCATGGAGGAATGCATAACCATTGCTGAGCGGGTAGGGGCGCGCATCGGAGAAGAACTAGATATCCCGGTGTACCTCTACGAGCGTGCCGCCCGCACTCCGGAGCGGCGCAATCTGGCCGATGTAAGGCGGGGCGAATACGAGCTGCTGATAAAGGATATCACCAGACCCGAGCGCAAGCCAGATTTCGGTCCCGCAGTGGCTAATCTGAGAAGCGGTGGCACCGTCGTGGGGGCGCGGCCTCCGTTGGTGGCATTCAACGTCAACCTTGAATCTACCGACCTCAAGGCGGCACGCGCCATCGCCAGGAAGGTGCGTGAGTCGGGAGGTGGTCTACCTGCAGTAAAGGCCCTAGGACTGATGATAGAAGAGGGCAACCACACTCAGATTTCTATGAATCTGGTCGATTTCACCATCACTGGCATGCACACGGCCATGGAGGCCATTGCGAATGAAGCTGCCGCATATGGCATTGCCATCAGCGGTAGCGAAGTCGTGGGTCTATTGCCGGTCCAGGCGTTGCTGGATTCGGCCATACACAGCCTGAAGCTGGCAGGTTTTTCTGCGGATCAGGTCCTTGAGTTCAGACTGGGTGGAGGCAAGTGAGCATAAGGAGACTAATCAGGGGCGGTTGTGTTGTGACGACGCAGGGCTTTAGCAGCAGGCCACAGGTAGGCGAGGAGTTTGGTGCGCTGGCAGAGTTTGCTCCGGGATATGTGGTAATTTGTGGTGAGACAATTGAGCTGGTCACCGCCGACGAAGCTGAGGCCTGGCGGGTGGCGGGGCCTGACGCTGAAGTCATCGACGCAGATGGCAAACTGGTGATGCCAGGCTATGTAGACTGCCACACGCATTTGGCCTTTGCGGGTTACCGCGATAGTGAGCTGGGCCTGAGGTTAAGGGGCGCACCCTACCTGGAGATACTGGCCGCCGGCGGTGGCATACTGAGCACTGTTCGCCACACACGGGCAGCCTCAGAGGAGGAACTGTGCCAGAACACGCTCAATGTTCTGGATGTTATGTTGGCCCACGGCACCACCACGGTGGAGGCAAAAAGTGGCTACGGCCTTTCCCTGAGCGACGAGCTGAAACAGCTGAGGGCGCTTAAGGCCGCCGATGT
>DDWC01000103.1 GCA_002345475.1 Firmicutes bacterium UBA2296 | reverse complement strand
GATTACCACCAATGACCTTGGTGAGTTCCATGTCAACTATAGATGAGCGGGTGTCGCCAAGATAATCTATGGAGACCAGAGGCTCGTCGCTGACGCCGAGAATCCCTTGCAGCTGGCCAGCGGCGGCGCGACGGAAAGCGTCGTTGACTTCTTCTTTGGTCACGGGCCGCGAGACCTCCGCCGTCAAATCTACTATGGAAACGGTGGTTGTCGGGACGCGTAAAGCAAAGCCATTGAGTTTCCCTTCAAGTTCCGGCAGAACCAGACCTATGGCTTTGGCGGCACCTGTGCCGGTGGGGATGATAGACTGGCTGGCTGTGCGAGCACGCCGGAAATCAGAGTGTACTTGGTCGAGAATGCGCTGATCGTTGGTGAAGGCGTGTATGGTGTTCATCAAGCCCTTGACGATGCCAAACTCATCGTTAAGCACCTTGGCCATGGGCCCTAGTGCATTGGTAGTGCATGAGGCGTTACTGATGATATGATGACGCTCATGATCGTACCTGTCCTCATTGCAGCCCAGAACCAGAGTGATGTCCTCGTCTTTAGCCGGGGCGCTGATGAGCACTTTCTTCGCTCCGGCACTTATATGCCTGCCGGCTTTCTCTTTGTCGCGGAAGAAGCCTGTACATTCCACCACGACATCCACCTCAAGCTCACCCCAGGGCAGGTTAACCGGGTCTCTCTCCGCCAGAACTCTTACCTTATGCCTTCCGACCACCATGTGATCCCCCTCGAGGGTCACCTCATGGGGCAGCTTGCCATAGTTCGAATCGTACTTGAGCAAATGCGCCAGACCCCTGGCGTCAGATAGATCATTGATGGCGACGATCGAAAGCTCAGGCCTTTCCATGGCAATGCGAAAAACCTGTCGGCCAATTCTGCCGAAACCATTGATAGCGATACGCATAAAAACCCTCCCTGCTGATGTTTCTACTGAACTGGAATCTACACCATTATATCACAACGCCGACCGGGCCTGACTTCATGGCAGGCCGTCAGACCTATTCCCCCCGATAGCCATGTCTGCGGGCCAATGCCTCCAGCTTACGCAAACGGTGATTGACAGATCCCTTGCTCAGGGGCGGTTCCACCAGCTGTCCTAGCTCCTGCAGGCTGGAGTCCGGGTATTTTCCGCGCAGTTCGGCCAGTTGTTGCAGATCCTGTGGCAGCGATAGTATGCCCACTTCCCGGTCGAGAAAGCGTATGGCCTCCAGTTGGCGCCAGGAAGCCACCACAGTCTTGTTCAAATTTGCGGTTTCAGCGTTGACAAGCCGGTTGACCTTGTTGCGCATGTCCTTGACCACCCTGGCGTCCTCGACGCGCAGAAGCGCGGTATGGGCCCCAATGAGGCTAAGAAAGTCGGTTATTTGCTCCACGTCTTTGAGATAAACCACGTACAGCTGCTTTCTCTGTACTGTTTTGGGTTTGAGCCCGACCTCTGTCATCAGCCCGCACAGGTATTCCGCCTGCGGCTCGTACTCAGCCACTATCTCCAGGTGGTACGAAGAGCCCCTGGGGTCGTTTACGGTGCCGCCAACCAGAAAAGCGCCACGCAGATAAGCGCGCACGCAACACTGCTTTGAGATTGGCTCGCCCTCAAAGCGTATGCTCTTGCGCTCAGCATTCCACAGACCGACTGCGTCCAATACCCTCTCGGCGCCAGGGGCGAAGATGAGATAAACGTTGTTCTTGCGAAATGCCGAGCGCTTGCGGATAAACACCCTGGCGGATGGTTGCTGCTCCTTGACCAGCTTGAGGATGGCCCGCGCAACGCTGGGACTTTGCGTGGAAACGTTGAGACCCAGACCTCCACCCCGGGCCAGCTGCAGGTTGCCGCTATGCCTGATGATGCTGGCAAGCATGGCCCTGCGACAGCAGGCATCGAACTCAGGCAGGCGGACTAGCTCGTTCTTTACTTCCTCGGTGAAAGTCATGACCCCACCCCCTTTGACAGACACTTACATGCTATTATAGTTCCACCGTCGCGGCAGTATCCCCTGCATCAAAAAGGCCCTGACACTAGGTCAGAGCCTCCCGGAGCTAATCCCTGTTAACTTAGATCTGCCAAACCGTACACTACCCCGAAAAGCTGGGCCATACCTTTAGCCATGGGGGCGATGTAAAGATACTCGTCCATGCGATGCGCGCCAACTCCGTCGGTGATCCCGATGCAAACCGCCGGTATGCCGATACTCAAAGGAATATTGGCATCGGTGCTACTGGCCCGCGACTCCACTTCCAGTCCAACGGCTTCCATGACGCCGCGAACCATCTGTACCAGAGGGTGGTCAGCGGGGATGGATCCACCAGGGCGATCCCCCACAACCTCTATTGCCACTTCTACCTGATGGTTCGCCTTTTCTCTATCTATGATCTCGCGAACCTCGGCCTCCAGAGCTGCCAAAGCGGTGGCGTCAACAGAACGCATGTCGATGAGCATCTCAGCACGGCCCGCGATTGTGTTTATCGAAGTGCCACCTGAAATGACGCCCACGTTGTAGCTGGTCCGGGGCTCCTCCGGTAGCTTGATGCCGGAGATGCCGTGAATCATGCTGCCCAAAGCGTGGATAGCGCTGGGCACGCCAAAATTGCCCCAACTATGCCCACCGCCTGTAGTTGCCGTAACCTTAAGCCTTCGGCTGCAGATACCCTCGTGAACCAGGCCACCCAGGGAGCCATCCACTCCGATGACGTAGTCCACTTCGTCCTTCAGTTCCGCCATGGCGGCCTTCATGCCACGAAGATCTCCGAGCCCTTCTTCACAGGACGTTGCCACCAGGATTACGTCGCCGGGAGGAGTAAGATCCAGTTCGCGAACCACCCGGGCGAAGGTCACCAGAGCAGCCACGCCGGTGGAGTTATCCCGGACGCCCGGCGCCCGTAGAATATCGCCTTCGCGGCGCACCGTAACGTCAGTTCCCAGAGGAAAAACTGTATCGGAATGACCTGCCAGCATGGCTGTCTTGCCGCCGGCGCCGGCGATTCTGCCGTATACATTGTATACCTCGTCCACGCGGACGTCTTTAAGACCTTCTTCTCTGAACCGGCGCGCGATGTATTCGGCGCGTTCCTTTTCCTGATAACTGGGCGCAGGAATCTCACAAATCCTGATGTTCTCGGCGACCATTTCCTCCAAAGTGTTTTCGACATGGGCGAGTACTTTGCTTACTATGTCCAACCTTATTTCCCCTTCCTGTGTTTCAATTAGTGCCACACCTGACACACGTGGACTACCTTGTATCCTTCGGAACGCAAGTCGTTGACTATGTCCTGGGGATTGTCCGTACCGATGCGTAGCACCAGGTCCCGGTATCCCTCAACCGCAGTATAGGCGGCTATACTGACTATACTCACTTCGTATCGGCTGATTGCCGCTGATATCTCTGCCAGGCGCCCAGGGGCGTCACTGACGCGAATGGTCAAGCGACTGCCAGGAGTGTTGAGACCCAGCATCTGTGAGAAGGCGCGTCCGATATCCTTTTCGCTGATTATACCCACCAGACTGTCGTCCGACTCCAGCACCGGTAGAGCATCCCGATCGTGCTCGGCAAGAAGATACGCTGCCTCTTCGATAATGGCATCTGAAGACAGGGTTATCAAAGTTTCCTGAGCAATTGGCAGAACCACGTCGTCAAAATCCACTATCACACCGGCCATCAAAAGCTCGGTGATCTTGTGCTCCAGCTTGCGTCTTGTGACCAGGCCTTTGAGACGCCCACCCTCCATCAGGGGAACTGCCCCGATGGGGCTGGCATCGAGCAGGCGCAGGACTTCACGCAGGATGGTGTTTGGGCCTATTACAGAAAAATCCCTGTGCATAAGCGATTGCACGAACATTCTGACCATCACCTCCGTCATAATGGTTCCACAAAGGTGAACCGGACTCCTGCCGGGTGTGATCCATTTGTTCTGCGCTCACTGGCACAGGGAATGTAGACATGGGTTCTCCTCTAGAAAACCGACAGATAGCGCTTGAGCTCCCAGTCGTGTACGGTAGTGTCGTAAAGTTTCAGCTCGGCGAGTTTTGCTGCCACGAACCTCTCGGAGATGTGTTCGCCCAAAGCATCACGCATAAGCGCGCTGCCGCTGAAGCAGTTTAAGGCCTCATACATGTTGCCCGGAAGGCTGGCAATGTCCAGCTCATCCCGGCGAGTTTCGGACATGTGGTAGATGTTGCTGTCCACGCTGGGTGGCGGCGTCATTCCCTGTTTCACTCCCTCGAGACCGGCCCGCAGCATGACAGCCAGGGCCAGGTAGGGGTTGCAGGACGGATCAGCGCTGCGCAGTTCCAGACGGGTGCTGTTGCCACGGCGCGCAGGGATACGTATCAACGGACTGCGGTTGCGCTGCGACCAGGCCACGTAAATGGGAGCCTCGAATCCCGGGACTAACCTCTTATAGGAGTTGATCAGGGGGTTAGTGATGGCGGTATACTCTCGGGCGTAAGTCAGCAATCCGGCGATGTACTGTTTGGCCAGCTCGGACAGCTGGTCTTCAGTGGACTCATCGTAGAAGGCATTCTTGCCGTCAGCGAAGAGGGACTGGTGCACGTGCATGCCAGAGCCTGCCACACCGTATATGGGCTTGGGCATAAAAGTGGCGTGCAGTCCGTGCTGCAGGGCAATTGTGCGCACAACCAGTTTGAATGTGGCGATGTTGTCAGCCGTGGTCAGAGCGTCAGCATAACGAAAAGCAATTTCATGCTGCCCGGGCGCGCACTCGTGATGAGAGGCTTCAATGTGAAAACCCATGTCCTGAAGCGTAAGCACCATATCCCGACGCGCGTCTTCACCCTGATCGATGGGAGAAAGGTCAAAATAGCCTCCCTGATCGTTGGTAATTGTAGTCGGAAAGCCGTCGGCATCCCGCCTGAAAAGAAAGAACTCGGCCTCGGGACCAGCCTGCATCACATAACCCGCTTCAGCTGCCAGGGCAATGGCGCGCTTCAGTGTCCCGCGGGGGCATCCCTGAAAGGGAGTCTCATCCGGGTTGTACACATCGCAAATGAGGCGGGCAGAAGGGGCCTTGTCCTTTGTCCAAGGGAATACCATGTACGTTGCCGGATCTGGTCTTAACAGCATGTCGGATTCTTCTATACGGGCAAAGCCCTCGATGCTGGAGCCATCAAACATAAGCTGTCCGTCAAGGGCCTTCTCCAGTTGCTCCACGGAAATCGCTACGTTTTTGTTCATGCCAAGGATATCGGTAAACTGAAGGCGAATAAAACGTATCTGATCCTCTTTTACCCTCTGCAACACTTCGTACTTATCCATCGCTTTCCCTCCCGAACATTAATGTCATTATAATAGTACAATGTTCGGATATTGTCCAGAGATTAATCAGACTTTTCTTCGGAGGTGCTTATTTTGAAGGAGTATCGCGTTGCCAGCCAGATCTGTCACACTTACGATCGTGCCGAGTTGAGCCGGGCCCTATCCCAGGCCCTGTTGTCCTTGTCGCCAAAAGGCCTGGCTGACCATGTCAAGCCAGGCGATCGCGTTGCCTTGAAGGTTAACATGCTTATGGGTAAGGCCCCCGAGAAAACCATAACCACTCACCCCGAACTGGTAGCCGCTGTAGCCGAAATGGTTATGGAACTGGGAGCTCACCCTTTTATTATCGACAGTCCAGGCGGCCCGTACACTGCTTCTGCCTTGCGACTGGCCTACGAAAGATGCGGCTTTGCCTCTGTCGCCAGGGAACTTGGCATCGAACTGAACCTGGACACCTCGACGACGACTGTAAGTGCGGCTCAGGGACTCAGGATACGGAACACAGAAATGCTAAAGCCGGCGGTGGAAGCCGACGTGCTGATAAACCTGCCAAAACTGAAGACACATGGTTTGACCACCATGACCTGTGCAGTAAAGAACATGTTTGGGATGATCCCAGGCATGCAGAAAATAGAGTTCCACATGCGTTCTCCGGAAGTGGACGGCTTTTGCGCTATGCTGGTGGATGTGGCAAACCTGGCATCCCCCGAACTTACTATAGTCGACGCTGTCATCGCCATGGAGGGCGAGGGGCCTTCCGGGGGCAACCCCAGGCAAGTAGGACTTGTCATAGCGGGAGAGGATATGCACGCAGTGGATACCTTTGCGGCGGAGATTATGGGCCTTGACGTGTCAGATGTGCCCACTCTCCGCCTCGCCCGGGAAGCCGGGATGGGCCCGGATAGTCCGGATCAGCTTCTAGTTCTTGGTGCGCGTTTGGAGCCCCAGTCCTTTCTTCTGCCTACTGCCAGGGTGCGCACTCATTTGCTCAATCAGTTTCTGCCGGCGTCCTGGGCAGAAGCCGCTGCCCGCAAACTGCGTCCTATTCCACAGTTCTCGGCGGACATATGCACCAGATGTGGCATCTGCGTGCGCAGCTGCCCACCTGTAGCGCTGTCTCTGACGCAAAAAGAAACAACCCCAACGCTTGACGAAGGGGCGTGCATCCGGTGTTTCTGTTGCCAGGAGCTCTGCCCTGAGCATGCCATATCGGTAAAGCGCTCGTTGCTTGGACGCCTGCTTTTTCGCTAACCAGCCAGATAACGTTTGAGTTCAGCGACAACAGCGTCCAGTTCTTCCTCCAGAGTGAAGTAGCCCAGCGAAGCGCGCAGCAAGTGTTCGGTAACGTGTCGCAGATATATGCCGCGCGTCTCAAGGTAGGTGCTGATCTGGGGGGCGGAATATCCTGCAACACCAAAGCAAACCAGACCGGCCGATTCTGCCGGATCGACAGGACTC
>DDWC01000101.1:1634-8583 GCA_002345475.1 Firmicutes bacterium UBA2296 | reverse complement strand
CTCTCACTTTTCGGCTGGAAGCTGGAGGCTGGCGTCTGGCGGCTGATCATGAGTCACAAAAAGAACCGTCCCTTTTGGAGAGGGAGCGCCCTCGCCGTTTCCCCCTGTGGTCACTGTGTACCGCCTGTGGTGTCTGTGCCGGTATTCCATCTTTCTCACCCTCCAACGTTCTCGTCACCCATGCTGAATGCTTCCTCCATCAGTCTGTCGTAATCCCTTCCCGCGAGCCACGGTCTCGCCGCTACAATATCACAGGACTAGACCTTAGGGCTGTTAGCTCTTAGCTGTTGGCTCTTGGCAAGGTCTTGACTGGACGTATAAGAATTGGTAACTTCCAAGAGCTAAGAGCCAAGAACCAATAGCCCCCACGCACTGCGGCGCTTCCGCGCCGCCCGAAAGGAGCCGCCAATGCCTAAACTTCTCACCCCCGACCTTTACGTCGAGTCGGTCTACGACATCGACCTCGCCGCCCTCAAGAAAAGAGGCATCGACAATATCATCACCGACCTGGACAACACCCTTGTCCCCTGGGTCGAAAAGGACGTCAACCCCAAGCTCATGCAGTGGGTCGACAGCCTAAAATCCGGCGGCTTCAAGGTCTGCCTGGTGTCTAACGCCACCGAGGGCAGGGTAGAATCCTTCCGCCAGTCCATGTCCGTGCCCGGCATCAGCAAGGCCGGCAAGCCCCGCAACGGCGCTTTTCTCGAAGCTATGGGGATCTTAGGCGGAGCTTCCTACAACACAGCAGTCATTGGCGACCAGATCTTCACCGACGTCCTGGGCGGCAATCGCCTTGGTCTCTATACCATTCTCGTAGTGCCCTTAAGCGACAAGGAATTCATCGGCACACGCCTCGTCCGTCTGGTGGAACGCTTCGTGCTTCGCAAAATCACCAAACCGCAAAGTGTCAACAATTAGTCCACTTTTGAGAGTGGGCTTTTTTTTGACAGTTGAATACTTTTTGGCAAAAATCGCCCTTTCGACCGCAGGAGAACGAAGGTTCGCAAAGAACTATTACTGAGAGTATCAAATCAATCATATGTCAATCACAAATTGATCACATTATTCATGTTTTCGCGTCTTTGGCAACTTTACGTCAATCTTTTGTGCTATTATTGTCTTGAACGAGTCGCTTTTTTAAATATTCACACAACTTACGGCAGGAGGCACGGCTTTTGAACCTACCGGCATACTTCGTAGCCTCTATTCTGGGCCTGCTTTTCGGCTCATTTCTCAACGTCGTTATCTACCGTCTGCCCCGGGAGGAGTCCATTGTCACACCCGGCTCCCATTGCCCGCACTGTAACACTCCGCTAACAGCGGGGGAGCTCATCCCCGTCATCAGCTACCTCATACAGAAAGGTCGCTGCAAAACATGTGACGCCCAAATTTCGTCGCGTTACCCGCTGGTAGAACTCGCCACCGCACTTTTTGTCACTTTCCAGTTTCATTACCTCGGCCCTAGTTTGCCGTTTTTGTTTTTTGGTTCGATGACCCTCATTCTGGTCGCCATGACCATGATCGACTACGACCTGCAGATCATCCCCGATGAACTAAACGTTTTGCTCCTGGTTCTCGGCGTCGTCTATCTCCTGGCCGTGCGCCTTCCCGAGGTGGGTCTGCGCGGCCTGTTGCCAAACCTCGTCGGGTTTCTCGTCGGCGGCGGCCTCTTTCTCCTCATAGCCGTGCTCTCAGGCGGCGGCATGGGTGGGGGAGACGTCAAGCTGATGGCGGTCATGGGCCTGTGGTTTGGCTGGAAGCTGCTTCTGGTCCTTATGTTTCTATCTTTTATCAGCGGCGCGGTAATCTCGCTCTTCCTTCTGGCCACAAAGATCAAAGGCCGCAAGGACGCCATACCCTTTGGGCCGTTCATCGCCCTGGCCGCTTATCTCACTTCCATCTACGGTCCCTCCATCCTAGCGTGGTACCCATATCTCTAGCGGACAAGGAGGTCATTTATTGATGAGACGCACTAAGGAGCAAAAGCTCGCCGGGAAAGACTTGCTGGCCTTCGATTTTGGACATCATACTTCCAAGATGGTCTACGGGAAGCTCAACCGAAGCCTGATTGTGGTCGAGAACGCCGTGACTTTCCCCACACCCGCCGGCACAATTGAAAAGGGCAGTATCATCGACGCCCCTCTGCTGGCGAACCATCTGCGCGAATTACTACGTAGCGAGAAAATCAGAGCATCGTTGGCGATTGCCACCATCGAGCACCCGGAAATCATCTCTCGTGAAATCGTTCTTCCCACTGCCAGCGAGGAGCAAATGACCAAGATTCTTGAGTTCGAAGCGCAGCAGTACCTGCCCATCGAAATGGACAGCCACATTGTTCAGTCCAAGATGATCGGTACCTTGCAGGACGGCGATGTCAAGAAGACTCGCTTTCTTACCACGGCCATGCCAGAGTACATGGCCAAAAGCTACTACAATCTTTTTCAGACGGCTTCCCTCAACGGTGCAGTGCTAGACATGCAGTCCAATTCCATCGACAAGCTGATTCAGGCGGGGCACCTCATGGGCAACGGGGAAGGATTCGCAGAAAAGACTTCCGTGCTCATCGACTTCGGCTACAGCCACATTAACGTGATGCTTTTCGACAATGGCGCTTACAAGCTAAATCGCATCATCGCCCAGGGCGCCGAAGGCATAGACCGCAACCTCATGAGCTTCCTGGGGCATTCACGGCGCGAGGCTGACGAAATCAAGCACAGCAAGGTTGATCTGAGAGAAATGCTCAGTGAAAACTTCCAGGAGTTCAACGGCTACGACGAAAACATCCTGAGGGCCCGCAACGTCGTCAAGACGGTCATCGACGGCTGGGTCAGCGAGCTTGAGCGCATTTTCCGGTTCTTCACCAGCCGAGCCGACGTCAGCTCCATCGATGTTCTGCATGTTTATGGTGGCATCACCAGCCTGCCGGGTTTTAACGTCTATCTGCAGGAAGCCACCGGAATAGAGGCTCGCTGTCTGACCGATCTGGCCAATGTCACCTTTACAGGAACAACCCCAGAGTCGGTAACGCCGTTTCTCAATGCTCTGGGCTCAATGCTACGGAGGTAAGGAGGTAGTTTGATGCGGGATTACAACTTTTTTGCCCCATACTTAGACGGTGGAAAACGGCGCAGCACTGACAGCTCCTTGCCATTATTCTGGATAATCATTCTCCTGGCGGTGGTGCTGGCGGCCTTTCCGCTTTTCAACATGTACCGCCTCAGCCAGCTAGACCAGGAAATCAGCAGTCTTCAGGACAGTGTTCTCAACGACCCCAACTATCCACTGCTCTCGCAGGTGTCAAGCACCCGCGCAGTGGTCAACGAGGCTCGGGGGCGCCTGACAACGGCAAGGCAAATGGACGTGGCACTAAAAACCATGGACTGGCTTAACGAAGACTTTCTCCTCGTGCTTACCGGATACGTTCCCCGAGACGTTGAGATCACTAGCATCGGCGTTTCACCGTCTGGAGCAGTCCAGATGAGCGGGCGTGCGACAAACAGGGTAGCCATAGCCGAGCTCGAATTTAACTACCGCAACACGGGCCGGTTCACCGACCTCTTCATTGGGAACATATCCCGAGACGGCGGGACCGCAGACATCTACAGCTTCACCCTGACCATGCAGACAAAGGGGGTGGGTAGCAGTGCGGCTAACTAAACGAGAAAAGCTGCTACTAATCGGATTGGTATTCGCTTTGGCGGCCTACCTCACTTACACCTATGTAGTAACCCCACAACTGGCATCCATCGACGATAAAGAAACCACACTGCTCTTCTGGGAACGCCAGGCCACCGCTGTGGCCAGCGCTCCTGCCGAACTGGCTGCGCTGGAGGCAGAACACGAGGTCATAAACTCAGACATTCAGGCCATCGGTGAGGAATACTTCTCCATGGTGTCCGAACAGGAAGAGCTCATCCTCCTCATGAACGAACTCCTCATGACTCCGGGCATACGGGAAAGCTCTATTCAGTTCTCGCAACCACAGCGCACCAGCATCGCCGGAGGCTCTGCTGTGTTACAGACCATAAATACCTCCGTCCAGGGCACCTACGAATCAGTCTGGGCTTTCCTGAGGGGTGTTTGGGCCTTTGAAGAGCGCATTATGCTTTCCAACCTCACCATTGCCCCTGGGGACACCAACCAGTACACCGGAAACCTCTCTCTTAGCCTGTATGACTTGTCTAACGTAACCAATCGTCATAACAGGCTTATCCACTGGTTTAACCGCGAAGATTTCGTCAAAGATAACCCGTTCACACCATTGCCCGGCCAACCTTTCCTAGGTATTCGCTACTTGCTGGCCAGCGACTCTCTGGACCAGCTCAGGCAGTACGTCAAGTTTGCCGATATCGGTGGGCACTGGGCCGAGGATGAGATCGACTCCTTCGGCGAACAAGGGCTCGTTTTTGGCGACGCCAACAACCGGTTCTACCCCGATTCACCCATATCCCGAGGCGAGTTGGTTGTGCTGCTGGACGGCTACTTCAAGTGGCCCATGCCAGAAGACCCCATCGACCTCACCCAGTTCATCGACTTCCGGGAAATCGGCAGTTACGAGAGTAACATGGCCCGGGCAGTTTTTAAAGGTTTTCTCAACCAGTACATTGTCGGCTACGGTGACGGCTACCTTCGGCCCAACGCTCCCGTGTCCTACGCCGAGTTTAACGACATTATGAGCAGAATCTTTGAAGATCCCGGCTTCTCCTGGGAAGACCACGCCCTGGCCATACTTGAAACCACCGGACACCGCTCGGTCGGGCTTGTCGACCTCTCCCGGTCCATGACCCGCGCCGAAGCCATCTACTTCCTCACTTTGCTTCCAACCCCCTAGATACGATACGGAGGAGTGCTTTATGAAGGGTAACAAGAATAAGAGATTGGGCGACCTTCTTATCGAAGTCGGCCTGATTTCCGAAGAACAACTGGGCAGAGCAATATCCATTCAGAAGCACAGCGGCCGCAAGATCGGCGAGATTCTGGTTGAACTGGGTCACGTCAGTGAAGCCGAGATATCCGGTGCCCTGGAGGTCCAGTTAGGCATTACCCATGTCGAGCTGGAAAAGATCCACATACCACCGGAGGTTCCTCGTCTCATCAGCGAGCGCCTGGCCCGCAGACACGTGCTTATCCCTATAAAGCTAGAGGGTAGCACCCTCACCGTGGCCATGGCCGACCCCCTCAACATCTTCGCCATCGATGATATACAGCTCACCACCGGGCTGGACGTTAAGCCGGTTATCTCTACAAAAAGCGAGATACTCAACGCCGTCGGACTCTACTTCGAAAAGGAGAGCGCCGAAAAGGCGCTGGAGGAGTTCAGCGAAAGTTATGCCTCCGATGTAATCGACTACGTCGACGAAGAAATGGCCAGCAACGTGCGTAATGCTCCCGTGGTGAAGCTGCTGGATTCTCTCACCAAGCAGGCCGTCAAAATGAAGGCCAGTGACATCCACATTGAACCCCTGGAAAACAACATCCGCATCCGTTTCCGCGTGGACGGAGAACTGCAGGAAATAATGGCGCCGGAGAAGATAAGCCACAGCGCCATCGTCACCCGCATTAAGATCATGGGCCGCATGAACATCGCCGAGAAACGCGTCCCTCAGGACGGCAGGGTCGAGATGAACCTCGACGGCAAAGACGTGGACATGCGCATCTCCATCATGCCCACCGTCTACGGCGAAAAAGTAGTTATCCGTCTGCTGGACCGCAGCAGCGTCCTCATGAGCAAGACCGAACTTGGCTTTTCGCCCAAAAACCTCGAAGTATTCGACCGCATCATCCAGCATCCCCACGGCATTATCCTGGTGACCGGGCCTACCGGCTCCGGCAAGACCACCACCCTTTACGCCGTGCTGCAGGAGCTCAACAAGATAAACCGCAACATCATCACAGTGGAGGATCCGGTAGAATACCGCCTGGACGGCGTCAACCAGTCCCAGGTAAATGTAAAAGCCGGACTCACCTTTGCCAGCGGCCTGCGCTCCATNNAGGACCCGGACATCATCATGGTGGGAGAAATCCGCGATCAGGAAACTGCGCAAATCGCTGTCCGTGCCGCCATCACCGGCCACCTGGTTCTCTCCACCATCCATACTAACGACTCCGTCTCCACCGTGTCCCGCCTTATGGACATGGGTATCGAACCCTTTATGGTCTCTAGTTCCGTGGTGGGCATAATGGCCCAGCGTCTTGTTAAGCGAATCTGCACTAACTGCAAGGAGTCATATGTACCCGCCGAAAAGGAGCGCAGGCTACTGGGGTTGGCGAACGGTGCCTTTATTTACCGTGGCGTTGGCTGCAACGCGTGCAACCACACCGGCTACCGTGGCCGCACCGGTATTCACGAAATTCTTCCCATGTACGACTCCATAAAAACGCTGGTAGACACTCGGCAGCCCACCGAGGTTATCCGCGCCGCTGCAAGCGAAATGGGCATGGTGACCCTGCGCGAAAGCTGCAAACAGCTGGTACTTGCAGGCGTCACCACCGTCGACGAACTTATCCGCATGACGTACTCTCTAGAATAGGAGTGGTTGCATGAGCATCAAACAATGGCTGCACGAAGCTGTTGTCCGAAAGGCATCCGACCTGCACATTGCCGTCGGTCAACCGCCCACCCTGCGGTTAGACGGCGAACTGGTACGCCTTTCCGAGCCTCCCTTCACCCCGGGTGACACCGTGGAAATTCTTAAAGACATCATGCGCCCGGAGCAGTTCGCCCAGCTTGAAGAAAGGGGAGAACTGGACTTCTCCCATTCCTACCCCGCCGTTGGGCGTTTCCGCGTTAACGCCTACCGGCAGCGGGGCAGTTATGGAGTTGCCTTCCGCGTGGTCTACGAGGGCATCCCCGGCATGGAAGAACTGGGTCTGCCGCCCGTGGTGGCCGAACTGGCCCGCAAACGCCGCGGTCTAATCCTGGTCACCGGGCCCACCGGCTCCGGCAAGT
>DDWC01000101.1:0-1615 GCA_002345475.1 Firmicutes bacterium UBA2296 | reverse complement strand
ACCCTGGAAGACCCCATCGAGTACCTGCACAAGCACAACAAAAGCATCGTCAACCAGCGCGAGGTGGGCAGCGACACGCAAAGTTTTGCCAACGGCCTGCGCGCCGCCCTCCGCGAAGACCCGGACGTTATTCTCGTCGGCGAAATGCGCGATCTAGAGACCATCAGTATCGCCATCACCGCCGCCGAAACCGGTCACCTGGTGCTTTCTACCCTGCACACCCTTGGTGCCGCCAACACAGTGGATCGCATCATCGACGTCTTCCCGCCCTACCAGCANNACCGTAGTCGAAGGCATCATTTCGCAGCAGCTCCTCGCCAAGCGCGACGTCGCCGGCCGCGTGGGCGCCTTCGAGGTTATGACCGCAACCCCCGCTGTTCGCAACCTTATCCGGGAAGGCAAAACCCACCAGATACCCACCAACATTCAGACAGGCGCGCGCTTTGGCATGCAGACCATGGACGGCGCCCTGCTTAAGCTCAGCCGTCAGGGCATTATATCCCGCGAGGCCTGTCTCACCCACAGCATCGACTTTGAATATGTGCGGGCGCAACTGGGCGCCATGGCCTAGAAAGGAGGGGGCACCATGCCGGTTTTTAAGTACCAGGCCCTCGACAGCAAGGGCCAGACCACCCAGGGCTCCGAAACGGCCAACACCGCCGCCGAACTCGTGGTTCGTCTGCGGGAACGCAGCTACTATCCCATAAGCGTCGACGAAGTCTTTGCCAAAGACGTCAAGGACATCAACATCTTTAACCGAGTGGGCATTAAACACCTGTCAGTCTTCGCGCGCCAGTTTTCCGCCATGTTGCGCTCCGGCGTGCCCATAGTAAACACCCTGGATATTCTACGGCAGCAGACCGAACACAAGCGCCTGCGTGCCACCATCGAACAGGTTTACGAAGACGTGCAGAAGGGGCACAGTTTTTCCGAAGCCCTGGACAAGCACCGCGACGTCTACCCCAGCCTTATGATCAGCATGGTGGCAGCGGGGGAGGCCAGCGGCAACCTTGACGGCGTCACCCAGCGCATGGCCACCCATTACGAGAAAGAGTTTAAGGTCAACAACAAAGTAAAGAGCGCCATGGTCTACCCAGCCGTGCTGGCCTTTGCCGTGGTCGCCGTGGTCATCTTTATGCTTACCTTTATTATGCCCACCTTTACTGGCATGTTTCTAAGCAGCGGAGTGCCTCTGCCCGGCATAACTCTTATGCTTATGCGCATGGCTGACTTTCTGCAGTCCTACTGGTACCTGGTGGTGGCAGGCCTGGCGGCTCTGGTCTTTGTACTTCGTCGCTATGCACAGACCCCCGATGGGCGCCGCGTGGTCGACCGCCTGTGGTTGCGTATGCCCGTCTTTCGCAAGCTCACCCAAAAATCCAACAGCTCGCGTTTCTGCCGCACCCTTTCCACCTTGCTGGCCAGCGGCATACCCCTGTTGCAGGCGTTAGACAACGTTGCTGGCGCTGTGGGCAACACCGTGGTGGCCGACGCCGTTATTCAGGCCAAGGAGGATGTGCGCAAGGGCGTTGCTCTTTCCACCCCTATCCGCCGTAGCGGGTTGTTTCCACCCATGGTGGACAGCATGATCAAGATAGGGGAGGAGTCCGGCACC
>DDWC01000237.1:6166-6341 GCA_002345475.1 Firmicutes bacterium UBA2296 | reverse complement strand
CGCCAAAGCGCTGTTCTTCGTCGATAATGAGCAGGCCCAGGTCCTTCCAGCGGACATCGGCGCTGAGCAGACGATGGGTCCCGATGACCACGTCAATGGTACCTTCCCGCAGCCGCTCGGCCGTTGCCTGGTTGTCCTTCTGGCTGCGAAAACGGCTCATCAGCCCGATCTCCAC
>DDWC01000237.1:0-6071 GCA_002345475.1 Firmicutes bacterium UBA2296 | reverse complement strand
CGGTCTTGCCGTAGCCCACGTCGCCACAAAGCAGGCGGTCCATGGGCTTGCCCAGTTCCATGTCCTGTTTGACCTCGTCCACGGCGCGCAGCTGGTCGGGGGTTTCACGGAAGGCGAAGTTGTATTCCATTTCGGCCTGCCAGGGGGAATCGGGGCCAAAGGCGTAGCCGGCTTCGTCCTCGCGGGTGGCGTAGAGGGCGATAAGCTCTCTGGCCATATCTTCCACCGACTCCTTGACTCGGGCCTTGGTCTTGGCCCAGTCGGAGCCTCCCAGGGAATGCAGCCTTGGTTCGCGCCCCTCGGCACCTATGTACTTTTGTACTAGATGTAGCTGTTCGGTGGGCACATAGAGCTTGTCCTCGCCGGAATAGCGTATTTCTATGTAGTCCCGTTGCACGCCGTCTACGGCCATGGTCCTGATGCCGGAGTACTTGCCGATGCCATGGTTAACATGCACCACAAAATCCCCCACGTTGAGATCGCGCAGCGAACCGACTCGGGCGGCCTCGTTCCCGGCACCTTGCCACGATACCCGCTTCTTGCGCCGGGCCCGCGTGGCGAACTCGTTCTCGGTAAGGATCAGCAGCCTGGCTTCCGGCAAATCGAGCCCCTCGCCGAGTTCGCCGGTGACTATGCCCAGTATGCCGGGAGGGGGGAAGCCGTTGGCAAGATCCCACAGACGCACATTAATCTCGGCCTGTTCCAGCGAGGCCAGGATGTCCTGGCGCCGCCTCTCGCTGGCCACGAGGATGCTGTGGTAGTTGGACTGGCTGAGGCGCGCCAGATCGCGCCTGAGGATATCCATCTGCCCGAAGTAGTGCGCCGGGGCACGGTGCAGTACGGGGATTTGCTCGTCAACCCGAAAGCGTGAAGGCCTCTTGGTCAAGGTGGCTAAAAGCAGAGTATGATGGCGTTCCAGGCCATGCAGAACTGACTCGAATAAGGGGAAAGCCGGTGGGGTGTCCGGCAGGATGTGCCCCGCCAGTAGCAAGTCCTTGTACTGCTCGTTCAGGCTTTGCTCCGAAGCCTCGGCCCTCTCCAGGACACGGGTGGGCTCGTCAATGGCCACCAGACTGTGTTCGGGCAGGTAATCCAGCAGAGTGTAGCTGCGGGAGGAGAAATATGGCGAGTAACGCACCAGCCCGGGCAGGTGCAACCCTTCGCGCAGGCTGAGCAGGTCTTTACCCACATTACGCCCATAGGCTTCGCGGCGTTCAGTGGATAGATCCTTAAGCAGGCGTTCGTACCGCTCGGTGATCTTGTCCACACCGGCGGCGAAGTCCGCTGCCGGCCAGAACACCTCTGAGGCCGGAGAGATTACGGCGGCCTCCAGGTTTCCTGTGGCGCGCTGGGTGGTCACATCGAAGCTGCGCAGAGAATCGACTTCGTCGCCGAAAAAGTCTATGCGCACCGGGTGGGCGCTGTCCAGAGGGTAGATGTCAACCAGGGCGCCGCGCACCGCAAACTGACCGGGAGCTTCGATCAGCTCCAGGCGCTGATAGCCGCCCTGCACCAGGGAGGCCATGAGCTCTTCCCGGTCGAGGCGCTGCCCGACTTCTATGCGGCGCAACGCCGCGCGGTAGTCCTGCGGCGCCGCCAAAGTCATGAGCAGGGCGTCCCAGGGGGCTACAATGATGCGCGGGGCCCGGCCGGACACAATCTGCGACAGCAGAGACAACCGGCGCGCCGCCAGCTCGGGGCTGCGGGCGTAGGTGCCAAGGAGCAGCAGTTCATCGGCCGGGAAAAGGGCTACTTCTTCCGGACTGAAGAAGGCGGCGAGGCCTTCGGACATCTGCTCCGCCTGCAGACCGCTGGCAGTAACAAACAGAATGGGTGCGGCTGACGCCGGCAGGCAGGAAAGCAGCAGTTGCTTACCCACGGAAGTTGTGCCGCTCACATAAATGTGCCTGCGACCGGACCTGAGGGCTGCTTCAACTGTCTGCCATGATTCGCTTCGGGTGTAGGCCTCGATTATCTCGCGCAACAATTGCACCTCCTCTGCTCGGCGTCCAAAAACCCAGGCGATCTATGTCGCCTGGGTATGTTGTTTACTGTTCGTCAGTTGCTTCTCTGTTGAATCGGTTCGCCGCCTCCACCACTCCCTCGTTGAGAAAGCACAGCAGAGCGTCGGCGGCGGTATCGAGAACGCCCGGCAAGGCCGAACGTTCTGACGCGGACCACTTTTCCAGCACATAGTCACTGACGTCCTGCTCCGGGTGCCCCGGGCGACCAATGCCTATGCGCAGGCGGGCAAACTCCTGGGTGCCCAGCTCCTGGATCAGGCTCTTCAGTCCGTTATGTCCCCCGCTGCCCCCGGAGGCCTTGATGCGGATGCGGCCGAAGGGCAGATCCAGATCGTCCACCACGACAATGAGATTCTCGCGTCCGGCGGCAACTTCGTTAAGCAGGGCTTTCACTGCCATGCCGCTGCGATTCATGTAGGTGAGGGGCTGCTGCAGGTAGACCGGCTCACCCTTGAGATAGCCCTTGCCGATGACCGAATTGTGGCGGGAGTGGTTAGCCTTGATGCCCAGGCGTTCGGCCAAGCGGACGATGACTTCGAATCCGACGTTGTGGCGGGTCCCGNNCCTGGATTACCCAGCCCAGCTACTATTTTCACGCTGCCCGCACCCGCCTAATCAAAGAGTTTGCTGACAGAAAGATCCTCGTAAATGCGAAGTATTGCGTCGCCAAAGAGGCTGGCCACGGAGAGTACTTTGATCTTATCCATCTCCTTCTCCTTGGGCAGGGGGATGGTGTTGGTGACTACTACTTCGGTGAGCACGGAGTTGGACAGGCGGCTGATGGCGGGCCCGGACAGCACGGCGTGGGAGCAGCAGGCGTACACCTCGAGAGCTCCCTTTTCCAGCAAGGCCTCGGCACCCTGGGTGATGGTGCCGGCGGTGCCAATGATGTCGTCAACCATAATGACGCGCTTGCCCTTGATGCGACCGATGATATTCATGATTTCGGCTACGTTGGGCTCGGGGCGACGCTTGTCGATAATGGCGATATCTACCCCGAGGCGAGTGGCCAGATCGCGGGCCCGGGTAACCCCTCCCAGATCAGGGGATACCACCACCAGATCTTCGAGCTGCTTCTGCCGGAAATAGTCGGCCAGAATGGGCACGGCGGGGAGATTGTCCACCGGGACGTCGAAGAACCCCTGAATCTGCCCGGCGTGCAGGTCCATAGTGAGGACGCGATCGATGCCGGCCGTGGTGAGGAGATTGGCCACCAGCTTGGCGGTAATGGGATCCCTGGCCCGGGTCTTGCGGTCCTGGCGTGCGTAACCGTAGTAGGGAATGACGGCGGTGACACGTCGCGCCGAGGCGCGGCGCATTGCGTCTATTGTTATGAGGAGTTCCATAATGTGCTCGTTGACCGGCGAGCAGGTGGGCTGAATGATGAATACATCGGCGCCGCGGACGCTCTCGTCTATGCGCACGTGTATTTCTCCGTCGCTGAACCTGACAACTCGCCCCTCGGTGAGGGGAATACCGAGATGGCTCGATATCTCCCGGGAAAGACATTCGTTGGCGTTGCAGGTGAACAGCTTAAGGCGCCGATCCGGATAAGCTATCATTTACAATTACCCCCCGTATTATATGTCCGTGCCACCGGCACATCGTCTAGTTCTCGGTTTTGGGACGCTTTCTGCGCACCCAGCCTTCTTTGTTTTCCTGTCGCGCCCGGGCCACGCCCAGCGCTTCTTCGGGGACATCCCTGGTGATGGTGGAACCGGCGGCGACAAAAGCACCCTTGCCTATGGTGAGCGGCGCCACCAGATTAGAGTTGCAGCCGATAAAGGCCTCATCCTCTATCACAGTCTCGTGCTTGTTAACGCCGTCATAGTTGACAAAGATCGTGCCGGCTCCAATGTTGACGTCGCGGCCTAGCGTGGCGTCTCCAATGTAGGAGAGATGCGATACCTTGCTCCCTGCTCCGATCTGGCTCTTCTTAATCTCGACAAAGTTTCCGACCCTGACCCCTTCGCTAAGGCTGGTTTCTGGCCGCAGGTGGGCAAAGGGCCCTACCTGGCAGGCCTCGCCTACGGCGGCACCGACCAAATATGAGTGTACCACAACACTGTGCGCTGCGACGCTGGTATTTTCTAGAGTACTCCCCGGGCCGATGGTGCAATGCCCGCCAATGCGGGTTTCTCCCCGCAGGCAGGTGAAGGGCATGATCACTGTATCCGCCCCCACAGTGACGTCGGCCTCGATGTAGGTGGATGCGGGGTCCACAATGGTCACGCCATCGCGCATCAGCCGCTCCTTGATGCGCTGTTGCATAGCCTCTTCGGCCTTGCTCAGCCACACCCGGTCGTTTACACCCACCGCCTCGCTGAAGTCGGGCAGCTCTACGGTGTGCACCAGGCCCTCTTCTGCGATAAGGGGCAGGGTGTCGGTCAGCATGTACTCGCCCTGTGCGTTCACATTGTCGATGCGGGCCAGGGCGTCAAAGAGCGCCGCCCGCTCAAAACAATAGAACCCGGCGTTTATCTCGCGGATCTTCTTTTCCTCCGCGTTGGCGTCGCGCTCTTCGATAATGCGGGAAAACCGCCCTGCGGTATCCCTCTGTATACGGCCGAGGCCGTGCACATCTTGCGGACTGGCGGTAAGTACGGTGGCCTTGGCTCCCAGACGCAGGTGTTCACTGAGCATCCTGGCCAGCGTGTCGCTGGTGATGAGAGGCGCGTCCCCCATGAGGACCATCACTACTCCCGAAAAATCCCTCAGGCTTTCTTCTGCCTGGCGACAGGCGTGTCCTGTGCCCAGGCGCTCAGTCTGTAGAACGTACTCGCAGTCTCTGCCCAGGGTGCGCCGCACCAGATCGGCATCGCGGCCCACCACGACTATACAACGGGAGGCCCCGGCGGCTACGGCCGCCCGCTTTACGTGGGTTACAATGGGCACTCCACTGATTTTATGCATTGCCTTGACGTAAGTTGACTTCAGACGTCTTCCTTCACCTGCAGCCAAAATCACGGCGGCGGCATCAATATTCACTCGCCTCAACTCCCTATTGTGTCTAGTGCTATTATAGTGTTTTCGTCCACAAAAACAAAGGAGGAGCTCTGCGCTCCTCTAAGTTTGCTGTTCGGCTTCCCTGTGGTAGGCTTCGAGCACTATGGACTGTATCTTCTCACGCGTAGCCGAGTTGATGGGATGGGCAATGTCACGGAACTCGCCGGAAGGTGTTTTTCGACTGGGCATGGCCACAAATAGTCCGCTGTTTCCTTCGACGACCCTCACGTCGTGAATGACGAATTCATCGTCTAATGTTATGGATACAATTGCTTTCATACGCCCCTCAGTACTGATCTTTCTTACCCGCACATCTGTAATGTTCAATACATTCACCGCCTTTCACATCTGCTCAGTAATGACGGTTTCGACCTGAGAAACTGTTCTCCTGCTAACCACTATGAGAATTTTGCAATAATTAGACATAATATTGGTAAGAACAAAAACTGAGCAGGGTCTACACCCTGCTCAGCGCAATATTGACCCCGGACGTACCACAGGAACGCCCTCGAGATGTCCCACTTCGACCACTGATTTGTAGGCACTGACCAACTTCTTCTTTGGTTTGATGGCATCCATCAAAACGACAGTACCGAGAACCTCGGCGCCGAATTCGGCCAGAAGATCCAGCAGGCCGCGCATGGTGCCGCCACCTCGCAGGAAATCGTCCACCACCAGAACTCGAGCTCCCTGGGGAAGACCCTTGCGCGGCAATGACATACTTTGTACGCCGCTGTGCGAGCCGGAAACAAAGGTAATGGAAATCATAGGTCCCTCCGCCACGTAGCTCTCTTCACGGGTAAGGGGCATGGCTTTGCCGTCGGGGGCAAAGAGGACCTCGCGCCGGGCGATCACCAGGCTAGAGCCGAGAAATCTGGCCACGGTCATGGCCAGGGGAATGCCCCTGGTCTCCACAGTGACCACGGCATCCACTCTGTTGCCGTCATAGAGTCCGGCGATGGCTTCACCCAGGCTGAAGAGGAAGGCGGGATCTGAGAGAATGTCGGCGGCATAGAGATAGCCTCCGGGAACAACCCGGGA
>DDWC01000099.1 GCA_002345475.1 Firmicutes bacterium UBA2296 | reverse complement strand
CCACCGAGCAGGCCAGCTCCATCGAAGAGGTTACCGCCTCCATCGAACAGCTAGCCGCCCAGACCAAGGAGAACGCCGCTAACGCTTCTCAGGCCAACGGCATTTCCGGCGAAGCCAGAGGCTTGGCCGAAAAGGGCAACAGGCAGATGCAGGACATGCTGGGAGCCATGGACGAGATCAACCGTTCGTCCGCAAACATCGCCAAAATCATTAAGGTCATCGACGAGATCGCCTTCCAGACCAACATTCTGGCGCTGAACGCCGCCGTTGAGGCCGCCAGAGCCGGCCAGCACGGCAAGGGCTTTGCCGTAGTGGCAGAAGAAGTGCGCAATCTGGCCGCCCGCAGCGCCAACGCCGCCCGGGAGACCACGGAGATGATAGAGAACTCTATCAACAAGGTACAGGGCGGTACATCCATGGCTAACGACACCGCCGCGGCGCTGGCCAGCATTATGGAAAGCGTGGGCAAGGCTGCCGCTCTGGTGGAGAACATCGCCTCGGCCTCAAACGAGCAGGCCGCGGGAATCAGCCAGATCAGTCAGGCTATTATGCAGATATCCGACGTGGTGCAGCAGAACTCCGCCACCGCCGAGGAATCCGCCGCCGCCAGCGAGGAGCTCTCCAGTCAGGCCGAGATGCTGAAGGAAATGGTCAGCAAGTTCAAGCTGAAAAAGATACAGGCAACGCGAAACAGTTATGACCACCATCAGCCGGATGCCGGAAGATCCCGGGAAGTCGCACCCTCCGGCAAGCCTCAGGAGCTCTCTGCCGGCAAGAAGCCGGCCCCGACCAAGAAGAAGATCGACCTTAGTAAGAAGGACTTTGGCAAGTACTAAACACCACCCTCACAGGGCCGCACCCTGGGTGCGGCCCTCTTCTGAAAATGGATTACAGTGACCCTGCCACCGCGGGCAGATATCACTCGTAGCACCCCCATCAGACCAGAGGCAGTCTTTGGTAATCAGATGATCGACTACATGAAACTCGGTGCAAAGCGCTTCCAAATATGTGTTCTGGTAAGCCTAATCCGTTGCAGAGTTGGACAGCAGGAAGGGGCAGCATGATGTAATATCCCCCGAGTCGACGGGAGTATCATGATCAGTTTTTCCTCAAATCGAATACTATGGAGGCGTTGTTATGTCACGTTTTTCTGTCAAAAGCATCAAAACAAAACTTATTCTCTACTTTGCTGTAACCATCCTCATTGTTGCATCCACCCTTGGTGTCGTCTCTTATTTACTGTCGCAGCGCACCGTAACCGCCGAGGTAAACGAAGCCCTGGAAATGTTGGCCACGCAGGGGGCGGAACAGGTTCGTCTCAATGCCGAGATGGCCACCATGTCCCTCTACGAGCTGGCCACCCGTGCCAGGGTCCGGTCCATGGACTGGGAAACCCAGCGCGACGCACTCGCACCGGACGTGGAACGTCTGGGATTCCTTGGGATGGCGGTGGTGACACCCGACGGCCTGGCGCGTTATGTAGATGGCACCACTGCGCAACTGGGAGACAGGGACTACGTCCAGCAGGCTTTTAGGGGTGAAAGCAGCGTATCAGACCCCATCGTCAGCCGAGTGACAAACCAGGTTGTCATGATGATTGCCGTACCCATCGAAGTAGACAACCGCATTGCCGCGGTTCTCATCGGTCGTATGGATGCAGACCTGCTGAGTTCCGTTACCCGTTCCATTAGATTTGGCAAGGACGGCTACTCATTCATGATAAATAGCCAGGGTACCCTAATTGCCCACGACAATCAGGAACTCGTCCTCACTCAAGCCAACTTCATCGAGCAGGCCCGGACTGACAGCCAGTATGCAGAACTGGCAGGCGTAATGCAGCGCATGGTCAAGGGCGAGACAGGCACCGGAGACTATATGTTTAGCGGCAGCATGCGCTACATGGGTTTTGCTCCTGTACCCGGGACAGGTTGGTCGCTGGCGGTGGGTTCATACCGAGACACAGTGCTCTCAGGCATTTACAGCATGCGCAATACCCTACTCTGGGTGACGTCGGTTGCCTTTCTGCTGGGTCTGGCCCTGGCGTACTTCATCGGCCATTCCATAGCCAAACCTATAATGAAACTCTCCAACATAGCTGGGATCATTGCCGGAGGCAACCTGGATATCGAAGTGGACATAAGGAGCAAGGACGAAATCGGTGCACTGGGTCATGCTTTTGCGCTCATGGCCGAAAATGTCAACGAAGCTATGACTAATATCAGCGCCTCCTCCGAGCAGGTATCCGCCGGAGCGCAGCAGGTTTCCGCCGCCAGCCAGGACCTCTCTCAGGGCTCCACCGAGCAGGCCAGCTCCATCGAAGAGGTTACCGCCTCCATCGAACAGCTAGCCGCCCAGACCAAGGAGAACGCCGCTAACGCTTCTCAGGCCAACGGCATCTCCGGCGAAGCCAGAGGCTTGGCCGAAAAGGGCAACAGGCAGATGCAGGACATGCTGGGAGCCATGGACGAAATCAACCGTTCGTCCGCAAACATCGCCAAAATCATTAAGGTCATCGACGAGATCGCCTTCCAGACCAACATCCTGGCGCTGAACGCCGCCGTTGAGGCCGCCAGAGCCGGTCAGCACGGCAAAGGCTTTGCCGTAGTCGCAGAAGAAGTGCGCAACCTGGCCGCCCGCAGCGCCAACGCCGCCCGGGAGACCACGGAGATGATCGAGAACTCTATCAACAAGGTACAGGGCGGCACATCCATGGCTAACGACACCGCCGCGGCGCTGGCCAGTATTATGGAAAGCGTGGGCAAGGCTGCCGCTCTGGTGGAGAACATCGCCTCGGCCTCAAACGAGCAGGCCGCGGGAATCAGCCAGATCAGCCAGGCTATTATGCAGATATCCGACGTGGTGCAGCAGAACTCCGCCACCGCCGAGGAATCCGCCGCCGCCAGTGAGGAGCTCTCCAGCCAGGCCGAGATGCTGAAGGAAATGGTGGGCAAGTTCACCCTGAAGAAGACATCGGCCGCCCGCTACAGTTTCGACTAAGTCGTGGCCGATACAATCATTAGAGATCATTAACAGTAAGCATAATCAGGTCAGCGGCGTCTTCACGACGCCGCTGGCTGACAGGCAGGTGTGCAAAATGATTCCGATTAAGCCAGCCGAGTACGAGAAACTGAAGAACTATATCAAGGAAAACTACGGCATAAACCTGGGCCGTGAAAAGCAGCCTCTGGTGGTAGGACGCCTGGGCACCACCCTGGCACAGCTGGGCTTTGCCACCTTCTCTGATTACTACGAGTATATTGTCAGCGATACCAGCGGCGAAGCCGCGGTGCGTCTGATTGACAAGATATCTACCAACCACACCTACTTCATGCGGGAACCCGAACACTTTGAGTTTTATCGCAATGCCTTACTACCCTACTGGGAGTCGTCCATAAAGGATCGAGATTTGCGGGTATGGAGCGCGGGTTGCTCTTCCGGAGAAGAACCCTACACTCTAGCCATGCTTAATGCCGACTATTTTTCTGGGCAGCCTAATCGTTGGGACACAGGGCTTCTGGCCACAGATATTTCCACTCAGGCTTTGGCCAAAGCTATCAGCGGTGCCTACCCTGCTACATCCGTGGAGAAACTGCCTCCGGACTGGGTGCGCAAGTATTTCCGACCTCACGGCCCCGAATATGTGGTATGTGACAACATTAAAAACAATGTCACCATACGACGTTTTAACCTCATGGAAGACAGGTTCCCCTTTAAACGCAGATTCCACGCCATCTTCTGTCGCAACGTGATGATCTACTTTGATGAGGCCACTCGCAGCAAGCTCATTCAGCGGTTTTACGAGAATCTTGAGCCCGGAGGTTACCTCTTCATAGGACATACCGAGACCATTGCCCGCGGCTCATCGGGCTTCGCCTATGTACGGCCGGCCGTCTACAGGAAGGATTGAGCACAGTGAGCATACAGAAAATACGCGTTTTGGTGGTGGACGACTCCCTGGTGGCGCGCGAAGGAATTCGCCGCGGCATCAGTTCCGATCGCCGCATCGAGGTCATAGGAATGGCCGGCGATGCCTATGAAGCGGTGGACTTGATTAACGAGCTGGAGCCTGATGTCATAACCCTGGATGTCAACATGCCCAGGATGAACGGACTGGAGTTCCTGCGGCGTCTAATGGCGCAGCACCCCATGCCAGTGGTGGTCATCAGTTCTTCTGAGAACCGTGTTCTTGAAGCACTGGAGGCAGGTGCTGTGGATTTTGTGGCCAAACCGCGTGGTACCTCAACGACGGATATGGACACTTTCATTCGGGAGATTGTGCGAAAGATAAAAATCGCCGCCACCTCGCGTCCCGACACAAGTGGACCAGAAAAACTTCTCCAGAGCCGCCGCGCCACGGGAGGTAGCCGAGGCACACAGATAGTGGCCATGGGGGCTTCAACCGGTGGCACCGAGGCTTTGCTGCGCGTGCTGCGCCAGCTGCCGGCGAACATGCCGGGGATAGTGATAGTACAGCACATGCCGCCGGTCTTTACCCGCATGTATGCCGAGAGGCTCAATAACAACACCCAGTTACATGTCAAGGAAGCGGTATCCGGTGACCGCATTCTGCCGGGCACCGCACTGCTGGCCCCCGGTGATTATCAGATGCGCGTGAAGCGAACTGAACAGGGTCTGGTGGTGGAATGCAAGTATCAGGAGGCCAAAGTGAGCGGGCACTGTCCTTCGGTGGACGTGCTTTTCGACTCTGTCGCCAACGAGGTGGGCAGAAATTCTGTCGGCATTCTTCTTACCGGCATGGGTCACGACGGGGCCCGGGGTTTGCTGAACATGAGGCGGAAGGGTGCCATGACCTTTGGCCAGGACGAGGCCTCTTCGGTGGTGTACGGCATGCCCAAAATTGCCTATGAACTGGGCGCTGTGGCTACGCAGTGCGCCCTTAACGACATCCCCGGGGCCCTGCTCAGCCATCTCTTCGAGTAATCGTTGCTCGTTGCTTGCTCTTCGTTGCTCACTGGCACCGCAGACGAGGATATTGGTGCCATAGGGGGAACGACAGCCTGATCAAACCTGATTTTACTGAAGGATAGCTGATGGTCGAGGCCAGGAATAGCACTCGAAGTTGGAGATTAGAAGTTTGAAGTTAGACCGAGGTATACTAACACAAGCAACAAGGGACAGAAGACATACGACCCATCGAAACCGCCTCCCCTGTGGTGACAGTGTCCCCGTCAGTGGTTTCAGTGCCCGGTTGCCCCACTTGGTCGCCCCTTTCTTCTGGAGCCTGGCGGCTGGCGGCTGGCGGCTATATCTCAGCAGGCTGTCGCAGGACTAGAAGTTGGAGATTAGAGATTTGAAGTTAGACTGAGGTATACTGACACAAGCGACAAGACACAGACGACATACGACCCATCCAAACCGCCTCCCCTGTGGTGACAGTGTCCCCGTCAGTGGTTTCAGTGTCGGTATTCCCCTCCCCGTATCAAAGTCCATCAGGCAAATCAGTACCCATCAGGCTGTCGTAATATGGTCAGGTCCTGCTCACCTCTGTGGCTGAGTTGTTATTTGTTCCTGGCAGGTATGGACCCCGACGCGCCGAATATTACGCATATGGTAATAAAATAGCGGGGGGTCAAACATATGCATGAAACAAAACAGAGAGCGATGCACAAAATAGATGAACTGGCGGATAAGCTGGTGCGCCTATCCCACGACATTCATTCACACCCCGAGGTATCCCTCACAGAACACAAGTCGGCGGGTTTTATAGCAGACTTGCTGCGGCAGGAAGGCTTCGATGTCACAGTGGGAGTGGGAGGGCTGGACACAGCCTTCGTGGCGCGCAAGACAGGAGCAGCAAAGGGGCCGCACGTAGCCTTCCTGGCGGAGTACGATTCCCTGCCCGGCATTGGTCACGCCTGCGGGCATAATGTAATCGCCACCTGCGCCGTAGGCGCTTTCCTGGGAGCAGCCGCTGTAATGTCTGAGTTCGCCGGTACTGTGTCCGTCATCGGCACTCCCGGGGAAGAGGCCGACGGCGGGAAAATAATCCTGATGGAAGCCGGGGTTTTCGATGACGTGGACTTCGCCCTGATGATGCACCCTTCGTCAGGCAAGTCACTGGTGGGACGCGGGGGACGCGCGGCGACTTCTATCGACATCGCCTTCACCGGCAAGTCTGCCCACTCCTCGGCGCCCGGCCGGGGAATAAACGCCTTAAACGCAGTGCTAAGCACCTTCCAGCATATCGATATGCTGCGACCGACCTTTGCCATGCAGGACAACGTCAACGGCATTATCACCAACGGAGGCCTGGCCGCCAACATCATACCCGGCGAGGCCGCCTGCACCTTCAGCCTGCGTGCCGAGACACTGCTGGATCTTGAAAAGCTGGCCGCTAAGGTGACCCAGGCCGCCAACGCGGCCGCGGCCCTCACCGGCGCCGCTCCTGAGATCCACGTACACCGCATGTACGCGGAACGCTACCCCAACAAACCCATGGGCGAAGCCTTTAAGGCCAACATGACCCAGCTTGGCGAAGAAATGGAGTGGGCCAACCCCACTGGCATGTACGGTTCCTCAGACATCGGCAATGTTTCTATCAAGATCCCAGCCATCCACGAATATCTCTGGATTGCTCCGGCCGGGGTGAACTCACACAACCTCGAATACACCGAGCATTCCGCCTCCCCTCGCGCCGACGAAATTGCCATCAAGGGCGCCAAGGGATTGGCTATGACAGCCATCGATATCCTCGCCAGCACGCAGTTTCAGGAGCAGATCAAGAGATCGCACCTGGCCCAGGTGCCTGGGGAGTATCGGAGCTAGCACCTTAAAACAACCCTGAACCGGTTACGGTCCAGGGTTGTTTTAAGGTGTTTGGCGCTTGGCCGCTCAGCTGCTGGACAGGACGCAATACGTATGGCTTTCCTGCTCCTATACTTCGGCGGTAGGGGCCACATCATAAGCCATGAGAGCAGAGACTTCGCTTTCTCCCCGGCTGTGGTAACAGTGCCCCGTCAGTGGTGACGGTGAGTGGTACTCCCTTCCCGGGTCAGCGGTCTATTTGTCTGATCAGGCACCCATCAGGCTGTCGTTTTCCTTCCTCTTTCCGAATGCTAGAAGGGTATCTTCCCATCCTTTATGTCCTGGGCCAGCCTGAGAATGTTTTCGTCGATCTTGGCGATAATAGCTTTGAACTCCTCGTCGCTCTTGCCGGTGGGGTCCTCAAGTCCCCAATCTTCCTGATACTTGGCCGGCCAGAAGGGGCAGACCACCTCGCAGCCCATTTTGATGACTACGTCGACTTGCTTGGGTAAGTCCGTGAGAAGTTTTACGCTCTGGGTTGCTTCCATATCGATCTGATAGATTTCTTTCATCAGCCGCACCGCGTCCTGGTTAATGCGGGGCCTCATCTCTGTACCGGCCGAATAGCTTGTAAATACGTCAGAAGCCAGATGTTTTCCCAGGGCCTCGGCCATCTGGCTGCGGCAGGAGTTGTGCACACAGAGAAACGCTACTTTTGGTTTATCGTTCATTATTGCGCCTCCTTTGGGAACCAATGTGTGGTGTTGTTAGCAACGCGGACCAGCATCAGCATCACCGGGACTTCCACCAGGACACCGACTATGGTGGCCAGGGCTACCGGAGATGTGGGTCCGAAAAGGGAGATCGCCACGGCAACGGCCAGTTCAAAAAAGTTGGATGCGCCAATCATCCCTGCCGGCGCGGCCACACTGTGCTTAAGGCGCAGAGCGCGGGCAGCCAGATAGGCCACAAAGAAAATGAACACTGTCTGAATGGTGAGCGGGACGGCAATAAGGAAGATATGCAGAGGATTCTGCAATATGACGTCACCCTGGAAAGAGAATATGATGATTAGTGTAAGCAACAGACCGGCGACAGTTATGTTGCTGAACTTGGGCAGAAAGACATTGTTGAGGTAATCTTCACCACGGTTCTTTATCACCGACATACGGGTCAGCATGCCCGCGGTCAGCGGTATGACCACAAATAGCACCACTGAGAGGATAAGCGTGGCCCAGGGCACGGTCCATCCACTCACACCGAGCAGGAAGGCTACGATCGGGGTGAAGGCCAGGAGAATGATCAAGTCGTTGGTGGCCACCTGTACCACGGTATACGCGGCGTTACCCTTGGTGAGGTGACTCCACACAAACACCATGGCGGTACAGGGAGCCGCGCCCAGGAGTACCGCCCCGGCCAGATAATCTCTGGCAAGCTCCGGGGGGATTATATTTTTAAAGACCACATAGAAGAAAAATGAGGCGATGCCAAACATGGTAAAGGGCT